>CP139909.1:0-300000 GCA_039829965.1 Buchnera aphidicola (Chaetogeoica yunlongensis) | reverse complement strand
AAAGCAGGACTAGATTTTTATAATCATAATTTAGATACTTCAAAAAATTTTTATAAAAAAATTATTACCACTAGAACATATGAAGATAGATTAAATACTTTAAAAGTAGTCCGAGAATCCGGAATAAAAGTTTGTTCTGGAGGAATATTAGGTTTAGGAGAAAATTTAAAAGATAGAATAGAATTATTAATTGAGTTATCTAATTTAAAAAAAGCGCCAGAAAGTATTCCTATTAATATGCTAGTAAAAGTTAAAGGAACTCCTTTGGAAAATAGTAAAGAATTAAACGCATTTGATTTCATTAAGACTATTGCTGTAACACGAATTATGATGCCAAATTCTTATATACGATTATCAGCTGGAAGAGAAAATATGAACGAACAAATGCAAGCTATGTGTTTTATGTCTGGTGCTAACTCTATTTTTTATGGTTGTAAACTATTAACTACTTCTAACCCTGACGAAAAAACAGATTTAGCATTATTTTCTAAACTAAATTTAAATATTGAAAAAAGTAAATATATAAAAAACAATAATATTATGACAAAAAATCATATTTTTAAAATTAATGATACACAATTTTATAATGCAATATAATTTTATTAAAAATAAATATAATTACTTTTTTAAAATTTTATTAAATGTATTTTTAATACACTCCAACAAGAATATAAAAAAAACATAAAATCAATATACAACATACTATATATAATTCAATTGAATTATTTTTAATAATTTTAATATTATTAAAGTATTTTAAAATGATATAAAATTTCATTATTAAAAAGTCTAACCAAAATTTTTAGCACTTATATTTAATTCTTATTTTGTTGTTATTTAAGATAATTATAAATTATAAAATATATATTTATAAATAGAACATTGTTAACTTAATTAAAAATTATTACATAACATTAAAAAAAAAGTCAAAATACATGTTACATTATATATTATTTATATTTAATATTTAGTAATTAAATATTACACCATCTATTTAGATGGTATAATATATTTAGATTTAATTATCATAAACAGGATAATTTTTACATAAATTTAAAACATTTTTTTTAATTTCAGCTATTTTATCAAAATTTTTTATGTTATCCAATATATCACTGATCCAATTTGATATTATATCAGCTTCTAATTCTTTAAGACCTCTTTTAGTGATTGCAGGTGTTCCTATACGAATACCTGAAGTAACAAAAGGGCTCAGTGTATCATTTGGTATAGTGTTTTTATTTACAATAATATTAGCTAAACTAAGTGAAATATCAGCATCTTTTCCGGTTATATTTCTATTAGATAAATCTAATAATAATAAATGATTTTCCGTCTTGCCTGAAACAATTTTATACCCTCTTTGTATAAATCTTTTTACCATAGTTTTTGAGTTTTTTATTACTTGTGATTGATATTCCTTAAATTTTGGTTCTAATGCTTCTTTAAAAGCTATTGCTTTTGCTGCAATAATGTGCATTAAGGGTCCACCTTGGCATCCAGGAAAAATAGACGCGTCTAATTTATTAAATAAAGATACATTTTTACCTCGTGCTAAAATCAACCCTCCTCTAGGACCAGATAAAGTTTTATGAGTTGTGCAAGTTACTACATCAGCGTAATCTAATGGATTAGGATATAATCCAACTGCAACTAAACCTGCAATATGTGCCATATCAACAAACAAATACGCATTAACTTCATTTGCAATGTCTTTTAATAATTCCCAATCACATAAACCAGAATAAGAAGAAAAACCTCCTACAATCATTTTTGGTTTATATTTTCTTGCTAATTCTCTTATTTGTAAATAATTAATTTCACCGTTTTGATCTACACCATAAGAAATAAATCTATATAATTTGCCAGAAAAATTTACTGAAGAACCATGAGTTAAATGTCCTCCATGTAATAAATCCATTCCTAATACTATATCATTTAACTTTAATAATGCATTATAAACAGCAAAGTTAGCTTGAGATCCAGAATGAGGTTGTACGTTTACATAATCAGCATTAAATAATTTCTTAGCTCTAAAAATAGCTAATTCTTCAATTTCATCTATATATTTACAACCTCCATAATACCTTTTTTGAGGATATCCTTCTGCATATTTATTAGTTAATAATGAACCTTGTGCTTCCATTATACATGTACTAACATAATTTTCAGAAGCAATTAATTCAATATGGTTTTCTTGTCTTTTTTTTTCTTTTTGTATAATCCTATATAAATCAGGATCATAGTTAAAAATATTTTTTTTAATTAACATTTGTTTGTCCAAAAATTGTTAATATTCTAACTAAACTTATTTTATCTATATAAATTTAAATGAATATATGATAACATCTGAGTTGTTTTTATTAGTAAAATTTATATACAATATATAAATTTATCTTAAAATATTTTTTAATTCTTGAACTATTTCGTTTTTAAACAACGATTTCTGATATCCATATTTTAAATCTTTTAACAAAATTGTATTATTATTAATTTCATTAGGCCCTAATAATAATACTATGCGAGCACCAGATTTATTTGCTGTACTAAATTTTTTTTTAAGAGTTCTGCATGAAAAGCTTATTTTTATTTTTTTTTTTGGAAAAGCAGTTCTAATAAATTCAGATAATTTTATAGCTTCTAATTTTATGTCTTCTTGTAAAAATATTATATAAACATCAATATATAATTTTATTTTAGGAATAATTTCTAAAGTACTTACTAATAAAAGTAATCTTTCCATACCAATTGCACAACCAATAGCCGGAATATAATTTTCTCCTAATGATTTAGATAAATAATCATATCTTCCTCCTGCACAAATTGTTTTTTTAGAACCTAATTTATCACTTTTCCATTCAAACACAGTATTGTTATAATAATCTAATCCTCGAATCAAACGATAATTTATTTTATAAGAAATACCTACGCTATTTATTAATTCACATAAATTTTTAAAATGTAATAATGAATCGTGGTCAAGAAAATCAATTAATATAGGTGAATCTTTTAATATAGATGATAAATTTTTATTTTTACTATCTAAAATTCGTAGAGGATTAATATACAAACGCTTCTTACAATCTTCATCTAAAAATTTTTCATATTTTTTTAAATAAGAAAATAATGATTTTGCATAACGTAATCTTGATTCATAAGTTCCTATAGAATTTAACTCTAATTTTATATCTTTAAATACATTTAATTGTTTTAGAATTCGATCCATTATTAAAATTATTTCTAAATCAATATCTGGACCTATTAAACCAAAAACTTCTATTCCTAATTGATGAAATTGACGATATCTTCCATATTGCGGTTTTTCATAACGAAACATAGGTCCTAAATACCATAATTTTTGTTCAGAAAAACGAAGTAATCCATTATTTATACAGGATCTCATACATCCAATTGTACCTTCTGGTCGTAATGTAATTGATTTTTCATTTTTATCTTGAAAAGAATACATTTCTTTTTCTATAATATCAGTAGCATCACCTATATTATGAGTGAATAATGAAGTATTTTCTAAAATAGGAAATCTAATTTCTTCATAACAATAATTTTTTAATATTTGTTTTATAATATTTTCTATGTATTGCCAAATAATTACTGTAGAAGGAATATAATCATGCATTCCTTTTATAGGTTGTGTTATTTCATTCAATGCTGAACTTACCTTTTAGTTTTTAAAATATTTTTTTTAAATGATCATTTATATTAAAGTATATATTAGTTCATTAACCATATATTTAAAAATGTTATTTAATATTAAATAATTTATATCATACTATATTCTATTTTTAGAAAATTATACTTATAGATTTAAAAATATATTTATTGATGTATAAAAATTGTTTTATATGCTTTAAAATAATATTAGAATGAACTATTTAACATAATTCTAATTTATTCAAACATCAGTTATTTAGTCATTGATAAATATTTTTATATTTTAACTTAATACAAGTTTTATTACTTAAAATTTAGCGTCAATAAATAAATTTTAATTTAAAAAAATATATAAATATTTTATACAGAAATAAATGTATTAACATTAAAATTATATAGCAAATAATATTAACTTGAAAAAAAAGGTAACATTTAAAAAGAAATACATTCGTATAATATTTCTAAGTATTGTATTTAAATAAGTAATTTATAATTAATAAAATCTAAATATTTATATTATTTTTAAACTTTAAAATTTAATACCATCCTAAACTAATTAAAAATATTGACATTTTAATTTTAAATTTTATAACACTAAATAAAATCATAAAAATGATTAAAAGAATTAATATCCTTTCTATGATCTAAATGTTTGAAATTAAAATACTTATTTAAAAAATCATAAACATAAAATTCTTAATACATATAAAATTATTTTTATAAAAATAACTATTTGTTATTGAAATACATAAAAAATGCTAAATATATAGTAAAAAAAAATTACTAAAAAAACTATTAAATATATTTTTTTCAACATAAATTATTAGGAAATATATGCATCCAATACTTAATATTGCCATTCGTATTATACGAAAATGCGGAAATATTCTTATTCAACATTATGATAGGTATAAAAACAATAATAATTCTGAATATTTAAAAAAAGATTTTTCATCTAAAATAATCATTACGTTAGAAAAAATTATGATTAATATGATTCATAAATCATATCCAGAACATTCAATTGTTACATTTCACAATAAAATAAAAATTATGAATAACGAAGAAATAATATGGTTAATTAACGCATTAGATGGAAAAAACAATTTTGAAAATTATTTTCCACATTTTTGCATTACCTTATCAGTCATTATTCGAAATATAACTCAAATATCAGTAATATACGATCCTATTAAAGATGAATTGTTTACTTCTGTAAAAGGGCAAGGAGCACAATTAAATGGTTATAGAATGAGATGTAAAAATACAAATATATT
Organism: Buchnera aphidicola (Chaetogeoica yunlongensis); assembly: GCA_039829965.1. Lineage (NCBI taxonomy): Bacteria > Pseudomonadati > Pseudomonadota > Gammaproteobacteria > Enterobacterales > Erwiniaceae > Buchnera > Buchnera aphidicola. Next base: position 295,051 of record CP139909.1, on the reverse strand, counting down.
AAAAAATAGCTTAGTTGGTCTTGTCTATTTATATGATAAACCAAACTTTCAAAATTATTTTTATAAAATAATAAATTTATTAATATCTAATCAAGTTAAATTAAGATGCACGGGATGTATTAGTTTAGACTGTACATATTTAGCTATGGGTAGACTAGATTATTTATTTAATTATAATTTAACACCATATTTATTTATACCTGGTTTTTTACAAATAAAAGAATCTGGAGGATTAATTAGTGATATTTATGGAGGTCATAGTTATGACACATCAAAATTTATACTTACAGGAAATTCAAAATTAATGAGAATCATTCTGATAAAAATTAGAGAATTATTCAATTATGACAAATAAAAACTTCATATAAATAAAATTTTATAAATATGAATTTATATTTTAATAAATATTTTTAAACAAGTATTTAATGTTCAATAAATAGCAAACATATTTTATATTAAAAACATAAAAACCATAATGTATATAGAGCTATAAAATATAAAAAATTCTTTAATTAAAAAAATATTGTTTTAAATAAAATAAATATTTAAGTTATTTTAAATTTACTCTTTTATATAATTCATTTATTTGTACATCATTTAATTTCATCCATTGGCCTGGATGAAGTGAATTAGGCAATTTCACATCAGAATAACCAATTCTTATTAATTTACTCACTTTAAAACCTAATTTATTCCATATTCTTCTAACTATTCTGTTTTTTCCTTCAAATATAGAAACATGGAACCATTTGTTTTTCCCCGTTCCATATTTAAATATTACTTTATTAAAACATGTATATCCATCTGATAAATATACTCCGTGTTTTAACTTTTGATAACAATCATAATTAAATGTTCCATATACTCTAACTTTATATATTTTTTCTATATTAAAACTGGGATGCATTAATCGATGCGCTAATTGTCCATCCGTAGTAAATAATAATAATCCACAAGAGTTAATATCTAATCTTCCAATGTTAATCCATTTAAAATTATGTAAACAAGGTAATTTATCAAATACTATTTTTCTATTTTGATAATCTTTTCTAGTACATAATTCTCCTTCAGGTTTATTATATAATATTACTTTTTTAATATGATAATTATTCTGTTTAAAGCTGTATTTTGTTTTTTCGATAGTAACAGTTTTTATAGTAATTAAAGACATACGTTGACCTATACCAACCGTTTGATCGTTAATTTTAATTTTATTTAGTTTAATTAATGACTCTATATAACGACGTGATCCGTATCCATAATTAGCTAAAATTTTTTGTATTTTTTCTTGTTGCATCATGTGATGTAAAATGTAATAAGTTATCTTAATAATATTGATATTTTAATATTAATTATATTAAAAAATCTAGAAATTAAAATTTTATAAAAATATATTTTATAACTTTTTTATGTATATAAAATGTATTGGAATTACTGTTAATAATACACTGAACATTAAAAGAATAATAAAACTGATTGTAAAATTATCTAAATTATTTCCATAAATATAATAATCTAAAAATAATGTAATTAATGGAAATAGAAAAAAAACTATTAAAGAATTAATAACATTAACTCTTTTTTGTAAATAAAAATACGTTAATATACCAATATTTCCTGAAAATAAACCAAGATATATTAAAGCAAATATTGAAATATTAGAAAAATGTTTAATTGAAGGATGTTCATATAAAAAAGAAATAAATAACAAAAATAAACCAGAACATAATGAAGGAATTGTATTAAATGTAAAAATAGATATATTTCTATATTTGTTTTCATAATATAAATATATTATGGCATGACTGACCATAGATAATATTAAAAAAAATACTCCTTTTAAAATTTCCACACTTTTTAATTGTATTTCTGTATACAATATAACAAATAATGTTACCCAAACTAAAATCAAACCAAGATTTTGTAAAAAATATATTTTTTTTTTAAAAAATAATTTATTAAACAGCAGAACCATACTTGGTGTTGTTGAAAAAATAATTGATGATATTGTAGAATTAACATATTGACTGCTATATAACATTAACGAAAAAGGTATAATAAAATAAAATATACATATACATAATTGAAATATTTTTTTTTTAACAGGAAATAACAATGGGGTATGAAAATAATAAGATATTACTATTAATATAGGAGCAGATAATAGAAATCGAATGCTAGTTGCAAAAATAGGAGGAATAGTATTTACAGCAACTTTCATGGCTATAAATGTTGTTCCCCAAAAAAAAGATACTATTAAAAATAAAAACATTGTAGTTAATCTTTGTATCATACATAATTATCCTAAATTTATTATATAAATTTTCTATATAATAAATATTTTATAAAATATTTATTTTAAATCTTAAATATATATAAACATTATATAAATTAATAATATTAATATTATAAAAATATTATTTTTAAAAAATAAATATTAAATTAATTGTTCTTAACTTTAAATATTATTTATAAATATAAAAAAATCTTTTATTAATTTATTATATTAATTAATTATTTTAAAATAATTAAGTTAAATTTAAATATAATATTTTATTCTACTTTTTAAAGAAATGTCTAATATAAAAAATATTTTAAAATTAATTAACAACATATTTGAATGTATATAAAAATTAAAAATATACTTTAGAACGTAAAAGATTAAATTTAACATCAAATATCATATTTTTAAGAAAAAAAATGCAAAACATATTACAGAAAGTCTATAACAGTATTGAATTAAATGAATTAGAATCTTATACACTTTTTAAATCTATTATATTAAAAAAAATCAGTGATATTGAATTATCAGCGGTTTTAATTGCTCTAAAGACAAAAGGAGAAACAACAAATGAAATTTTAGGTGCAGTAAAAGCACATTTAGAATATATAAAATTTTTTCCTAGACCTAATTATATCTTTGCTGATATTGTAGGAACAGGTGGAGATAATAGTAATAGCATAAATATTTCTACTACTAGTGCTTTAGTTGCATCTACATGTAACTTAAAAATTATTAAACATTGTAATAAAAAAATATCTAGCAAATGTGGATCTGTTGATATTTTAAAAAAATTTGGGATTAACATTCAATATGATGCCTATAAATCTAGAGAAATACTTGATCAATTAAATATATGTTTTTTATTTTCTCAAAAATACCATGATAGCTTCGTAAATAGTATGTTTGTTAGAAAATTACTAAAAACTAAAACTATTTTTAATATAATAGGACCGTTATTAAATCCTGCTATGCCAAAACATATTGTTATTGGAGTATCTGATCCAAAAATTATGTTTTTAATAGCAGAAATACTAAAAAAATTAAATTATCATCATGCTATTATATTGCATAGCAATAATACTGATGAAATAACATTACATAGCACTACCAAAATTATCGAATTAAAAAATAAAAAAATAACTTCATATATTCTAGATCCACATGATTTTGGAGTAAACTATTACAATAAAAGCGAAATTCAAGGAGGAACATCTAAAGAAAATTATGAAATCATAAAATATGTTTTACAAGGAAAAGGGCCTAAATCTATTACAGAAACAATAGCAGTCAATGTGGCTGTGTTGCTATTAATTTTTGGATATTCAAATTTACAAGAAAATACTAAAAATGTATTAGACATTATTCAAAATGGGAAAGTATATGAAAAAATTATTAAACTTTCTCAAGTTTAAAGAGGGTTTTTATTTTGGAAAGTATCTTAAAAAAAATAATATCAGATAAAATATTATGGATACAAAATCGAAAAAAGAAACAACCATTAATATCCTTTAAATATAAAATAAAAAAATCTAATTATAATTTTAAAAAATCATTACAATCTATCCACCCATCTTACATATTAGAAATTAAAAAAAAATCTCCTTCACTTGGTGAAATACAACCTAATTTAGATTTAAAATTCATATCATCTATTTATAAAAAATACGCGTCATCTATTTCAGTATTAACAGATGAAAAATATTTTCATGGAAATTTTGAATTTATTCCTCAAGTGAGAAAAATTGCAATTAATCAACCAATATTATGTAAAGATTTTTTTATTGATCCATACCAAATATATTTAGCTAGATATTATCAAGCTGATTCTATTTTATTAATGTTATCAATACTTAATGATAATCAATATATATTACTTAGAAATTTAGCTTATGATTTAAACATGGATGTACTAACAGAAGTTGAAAATAAAACAGAATTACGTAGAGCTTTATATTTAAAATCTAATATCATTGGAATTAATAATAGAAATTTACATGATTTTTCTATCAATATAGAAAAAACTAAAAAATTAGCACCTCTAATTCCATCTAATATAACCACTATAAGCGAATCTGGAATAACAAACTATATTCAAATAAGACAATTAACACCTTTTGTACAAGGATTTTTAATTGGTTCACATTTAATGAAACAAAAAGATTTAGAAACAGCAATTTGTAAAATCATCGTAGGAAATAATAAAATATGTGGATTAACTAGATTAAAAGATGTAAAAACATTAAAAAAATATGGAATTATTTATGGAGGACTAATATTTTGTAAATCTTCACCTAGATATATTAATTATAAACATGCGGTTCACATTACAAATAATGAAAAATTAAAATATGTTGGCGTATTTTGTAATGAACGTTTTAAAATAATCAGTAAAATAGTGAATATGCTTTCATTATATTCTATTCAATTACATGGAAATGAAAATCAGATATATATAAATACATTAAAATCTTTAATTCCTAGAAGTGTAAAAATATGGAAAGCATTAACTTATCTAGAATTTATTAAACAAAAATGTTTATTACGTAATGTAAATAAATATGTTGTTGACAATAAACAAGGCGGAAGTGGTAAATGTTTTAATTGGGAATACATAAAAAATTATAAATTAAATAATATTTTATTAGCTGGTGGATTAAACATTAGTAATTGTATACTAGCAACGAATTTAAATTGTTTTGGATTAGATTTTAATACAGGAGTAGAAATATCTCCAGGTATTAAAAGTTCAAAAAAAATAAAACAACTCTATAATTCTTTAAGAACACATCAAGTTACAATATCAAAAACAAACTAATTTAGAGAAATATAAAATTATGACTTTATTAAATTCATATTTCGGAGAATTTGGTGGAATGTATGTTCCACAAATTTTAATGCCAGCTTTATATACATTAGAAAAAGAATTTATAAAAGCTTTAAATAACAATCAATTTAATGATGAATTGTCAAAACTATTAAATAACTATGCTGGTAGACCTACTCCATTAACATTATGTAGAAATTTAACCAAGGGAACAAATACAAAATTATATCTTAAACGAGAAGATTTATTACACGGAGGAGCACATAAAACAAATCAAGTTTTAGGACAAGCGCTTTTAGCAAAACAAATGAATAAAAAAAATATTATTGCTGAAACAGGAGCTGGACAACATGGAGTGGCTGCAGCATTATCTTGTGCACTGTTTAATTTAAAATGTAAAATATATATGGGGGAACAAGATATTATTCGTCAAAAACAAAATGTTACTCGTATGAAATTATTCGGTGCTAAAATAATATCTGTAAAAAATGGATCAGGAACTTTAAAAGATGCATGCAATGAAGCTATTCGAGATTGGTCAGAAAATTATCAAACATCACATTATATGCTTGGAACAGTTGTTGGCCCACATCCCTATCCCACTATAGTAAAAAAATTTCAAAGTATTATTGGAATAGAAACAAAAAAACAAATTATTCAAGCAGAATCATGCTTACCTCATAAAGTCATTGCATGTGTTGGAGGAGGATCAAATGCCATAGGAATATTTTCATCGTTTTTAGAAAATAAATCAGTAAAATTAATTGGTGTAGAACCGGCTGGAGAAGGAATTAAAACAGGAGCTCATGGATCAACTTTACAATATGGTAGTACAGGAATTTATTTTGGAATGAAATCACCTATTATTCAAACAAAAGAAGGTCAAATAAAAACATCTTGGTCTATTTCTTCAGGATTGAACTTTCCAGGAGTAGGACCTGAACATGCTTGGTTAAAAAGTATTGGTAGAGTAATTTATGTTTCTATTACTGATAAAGAAGCGGTTTTTGCTTTTAAAAAATTGTGTGAATTAGAAGGTATTATACCTGCTCTAGAATCTTCTCATGCATTAGCATATGCTATAAAATTAATTTCCAAAAATCCAAAAAAAACACAAACAATTATAGTAAATATTTCAGGAAGAGGAGATAAAGACATTGATACTGTTAAAAAATATTTATATAATTCAAGGAGTTTATAATAATGATAAATCGTTATTGTAAAGTAAATAACCAACTTATATTAGAAAAAAGTCGTTTTTTTATACCATTTTTAGTTTTAGGTGATCCTTCTATAGAAATATCATTTAAAATAATACACACACTAATAAAAAATGGAGCAGATGGATTAGAACTAGGAATTCCATTTTCTGATCCATTAGCCGATGGTCCTACAATACAAAAAGCTAATTTACGAGCTTTTAAAGCTAATATTAATATTCATAAATGTTTTAACATGTTGTCAAAATTACGCAATATATACCCCAAACTTCCAATAGGAATCTTAATTTATGCTAATTTAATTTTTAGATATGGTATAGAGAATTTTTATAAAAAATGTAAAAAAATAGATATTGATTCAGTTTTAATAGCAGATTTACCAATAGAAGAATCTTTAATTTTTAGAACACATGCTAAAAGAAATGATATTAATCCTGTATTTATTTGTCCTCCAAACGCTAATAAAATTTTATTAAAAAAAATATCTGTTTATAATACTGCATATATTTATTTATTATCAAGACCAGGTGTTACAGGAATTAATAAATTTAATATATTTTTACTACAAGATCTTATTTTAAAATTAAAAAAATTAACATTATTTCCTATTATACAAGGTTTTGGAATAACTAACGCACAACAAATTAAGAATATTGTTTTATCAGGAGCATCTGGTGTGATTTGTGGATCTGTTATCATTGATACAATAGAAAATAATCTATATGATTATCAAATCATGCTTAATCAACTAAAAAAATTATCTAAAACCCTTAAACAAGCTACAACTATTTTAACTTGAATTTATATTAAATATAAAAAATATAATAATTGTTATATTTACTTATCATAATGAGTAAAATTAATAATTTCTATTATTACACTACTACTTTGATATCTTATATCTAGGAGAAAAAATGCATATTACGGCTAATTTATTATTCCGTGATACTATTAATTTTTTTAAATTAAAACGATCTACAATAATTATTTTTATATTATTATCATCTAGTTTAACTTTAACTATAGATAGTATTATTACTCCTAACATAAAATTTACATTTGATTTAAATCAATTGAATATTGATAAATATTATTCTGTATTAAATTTTTTTAAAACTCTCAATTTAGATCAACAAAAAATGTTGTTATTATCTTCAATAACTAGATCTTTTTCGTTATTAATAGGAAATACACTATTATTAGGAAATTTAATTAAATTTATTCAAAATACTTCATGCAATAAACTTACTAATTTTTTTGCGTCAAATAATTTATCTTTTAGGTTGTTTTTTAGATTAATGCAACTAATTTTTATCACTACTTTTATTACTCAATTAGGATTTTTATCTTTTGTTATTCCAGGTATGATTTTTTTTATTTTTTTTTCGTTGTCACCAATAATACTAATTACTGAAAATAAAACCGTTTTTGATTCTATTTATTTAAGTACTAAAATTATATTTCAACACTTTAAAATTATAATACCAGCTATAACATTTTGGTTGTGTTTAAAAGTATTGATTATATTAATTATTTCACATATAAAAATTTTATCTGAATATACAGAACTATTTATACTTAATTTATGTATGAACTTCATTTCGTCGATTTTAATAATTTATTTATTTCGCTTTTATATGTTATTTTCTAAAAATCAGAAATAATCATAACAAATATAGGTATAAACAAAATTATGAAATATTTTTTAAATATAATTCCTACGTTATCATTTTTTATTTCATACATATTTTACAATATTTTTATTTCATCTATTACACTAGTAATAACTTCATTTATTTCATTGATAATTACGAAATTAGCATATAAATCAATTAGTAAACATGACTTATTCAATCTAATCTGTATTATTTTTTTTGGATTATTAACCTTTTTTAGTCATAACAGTGATTACATAAAATGGAAAATAACAATATTATATTTATTAATTTTTTTAGGATTTTTAATAAATATATTTTTTATGAAAAAAACTTTTTTAGAAATCATTTTTGAAAATAAAATACATATATCAAAACACTCTTGGAAAAAATTAAACATCTTGTGGAGCTTATTTTTTTTAATGTGTTCTATTATTAATACCTACGTAATTTTTCTTTGCTCAGAAAAAACATGGGTTACATTTAAAGTCTTTGGATTAACTACATTAATGTTAATAGCTATAATTATCAGTGGACTATATACATATTCTTTAAAAATAAACCAACAAAATAATTAAAAACTTTAATATATTTTTACACACATGAATATAAAAAATCAAAAACCAAAAGGTAAAATTGTTTTGAGAACTCTTGCAATGCCTGCTGACACTAATGCAAATGGAGATATTTTCGGAGGATGGATCATGTCTCAAATGGATATAGGAGGAGCTATATTAGCTAAAGAATTAGTAAGAGGACGTGTAGTTACAGTAAGTGTAAACGGAATGACTTTTTTAAAATCTGTTGCAGTAGGTGATGTAGTAAGTTGTTATGCACAATGCATTCGTGTAGGAAATACATCTATTACTATAAAAATAGAAGTATGGATAAAAAAAGTATCTTCTGAATTATTAGGACAATCTTATTGTACAACAGAAGCAATATTTGTTTATGTAGCTGTAGATGAACTAGGGCAACCTAGAACTATTCTTCCAATAAATAATACTATGATTTAGTAACATTTTTAATAATAATATCAAAAATACTCATTTTTAATTATAAATTTTAAATTTTTAATAAATATGTTTAAAAAAAATCAATATATATTATATACACTATATTGATATATTAAAATTAAACTAAGTTAACAAATAAAATTAAATATTTAATATGTTTCAATTATATACTTAAAAAAAGTACCAGAAATATAAATTTTAACAACATATAATATTAAAAAATTACTTTTTGTTGAAACAATTTACAAAATTAATAGGAATTTTATTATATGATGCATTATATACCTATAATAATACCTTGGTTAATTATTTTTAGCTATTGGTCAATGATTATTATAGTTACTTTTCGAATACTGTCTAAACGAAGAACTATTTCATCTATTATTGCATGGATTTTAGTGATTCATATTTTTCCACTCATAGGTATGTTAATTTGGTTTTTATTTTCAGAATCATATCTCGGAGAACGAAGGTTAAAATTATCAAAAACTATATGGTCTAAAAAACATAAATATTTAAAAAGATTAAAATCTTATAACTATATTTATGAGAGTAAAAATATTAGCGAAGTAGCTAAATCACTATTTCAATTATGTAAACACAGGCAAGGAATATCAGGGATAAAATTTAATAAATTAAAAATATTAAAAAATACTCAAGAAATAATAAAAAATTTAATTCGAGATATTTCACTGGCTAAAAATACTATTGAAATAGTTTTTTATATTTGGAAACCTGGAGGATTAGCAGATAATGTAGCCGTAGCTTTAATTCAATCAGCCAAGAAAGGAATAAAATGTAGATTAATGCTAGATTCAGCTGGAAGTTTAGATTTTTTTCGAAGTAAATGGGTTAAAATTATGAAACAATCAGGTATTCAAATAGTTGAAGCATTAAAAATAAATTTATTGCAACTATTTTTTAGAAGAATGGATCTTAGACAACATAGAAAATTTATATTAATTGATAATTATATAGCATATACAGGGAGTATGAATCTAGTAGATCCAGATTTATTTAAAAAATCATTAGGAATAGGAAAATGGATAGATTTAATGATTCGAATAGAAGGACCTGCAACAACTACTATGGGAATGATATATTCTTGTGATTGGGAAATGGAAACCGGAAAAAAAATTTTTCCTAGAAAAATAAGATATAATTTTAAATCTTCTATATATTCAATAAAAAATTATACTTCTATAATTCAAATAATAGCTTCTGGGCCAGGATTCACCGAAAATATGATTCACCAAGCTTTGTTAATAGCTATTTATTCTGCAAAAACAGAATTGACTATGACTACTCCTTATTTAGTTCCTAGTGATGATTTATTATATGCAATATGTACAGCTGCTCAAAGAGGAGTAAATGTAAACTTAATTATACCAAAAAGTAATGATTCTTTATTAGTTAAATGGGCAAGTAGAGTCTTTTTTAGTGAATTATTAGAATCAGGAGTCAATGTTTATCAATTTGAAAATGGAATACTTCATAGTAAAAGTGTTTTAGTAGATACACAATTAAGCTTAATAGGAACAGTAAATTTAGATATGAGAAGTTTATGGTTAAACTTTGAAATCACACTAGTAATAGATGATAAAAATTTCGGAAAGTCCCTATCTATTATACATAAAGAATATATTTCTAATTCAACATTACTTGATTTAAAAAGCTGGAATATGAGATCTTTCTGGAAAAAAATAATAGAAAAAATTTTTTATTTTTTAAGTCCACTATTATAATTATAAATGCAAAATTTATGAAATTAATAATTTAAAAATATATTATTAAGTAAAATATTTCTATAAACCTTATTTTTATAAATTTTACTTAAATGTTTTTTAAATTATAATTATTCTTATATTAAAGTCAATGTATTTATTACAGATACGTACAAAATAAAAATTATATTTTTATTTTATTTTTTTAATATGATTAAAACAATATAATATTTTTTAATCATTAAGTAAAATTCATTTTTTCATATTAATTACATTTTTTAATGCATATTGATTTTTTTATTTTTTTCTATAAAAACTTATTAAAAAATAAAATATAATATTTAAAAGATAGCTAAATCTTTATCATCAAAAACAATTTTATTTTTGTGATTTTTACTATAATTAAATTTTATTATTATATAAGTATTATAATTATTTCTAACTTAAATTTTTTGATTCAGGCACTAAAACATAAATTTTATATTTACGAATAATTTTTTTTACTCATCTTATCTATACACGCCATTCCAAACGCAGATAAAACAAATGTCAAATGTATTAATACACACCACATAATTTTATCGTTAGATATTTTATCTGCATCCATGAATAATCTTAACAAATGCACAGAAGAAATAGCTACAATTGAAGATGCTACTTTGTTTTTTATAGAATTTACATCCATGGTACCCATCCATCCTAATTTCTTGCTATTTACTTTAATATCCATTTTAGAAATAAAATTTTCATACCCAGAAAACATTACCATAACTAAAAGTCCCCCAACTAATGCAATATCAATTAGAGATAACACTATTAAGATTAATCCTGATTCAGACATGACTAAAATTTTTGGAATAACAAGAATTATTTGTTGAAAAAATTTCAATGTTAATAATATAAAACCAAACGATAAACCAATATACACTGGAAACATTAGCCAACGTGAAGCATAAATTGTTTTTTCAATTAATCTTTCCATTAAAATTTTTTATCCTATAATTAATTTAAAAATAAATATATTTTTTCAATATAAAATATTTATTTAATACTATTAAATTTTTGATGATTTTTATTTTGAAAAAATTATCATAAATTAATACATAATTTTTATCTATTAAAGTATAACTTTAACTATTTATTTCTTAATATTAAAATATTAATCAACATAATTAATAAATAAAATTTTTTTAAAAATAATGTACAAATATTTTAAATATTAAAAAATTATTTTTAAATTTATTCTATATAAAATAAATTTTTATTTTTTAATATTATATATATCTAAAAAAGTATACAAAACTATATCTTTTATTATTAAACTATTTTTAGTTATAAAATATAGAATTTTATACAATATCAAAATAATTTTAAAATTATATTAATAATATGAATATATTCACGTCAAATTTATAATTCTAGTTATACAACAAAAATATATTTTATCACTAAAATTATTAAAATTAATATTACTTGATAAGACTAAAAATAAAACTTAAAAATCACTAAACATTCTTTATAAAAAATATTTATATGTATTAAAATCTATATTATAATATATAATATAAGTAGGCTATTTTTCGTTATTTTTCAATGGGTAAAAAATGACCCATTTTATCTGCTTTGGTATTTAGATACTTAGTATTTTTTGAATTTCTACCTACAATGAGAGATATTCTTTCAATGATTTTAATTCCTAAACTATTTAAAATGGTGACTTTTAAAGGATTATTTGTTAATAATTTTATTTGTTGAATATCTAATATTTTAAATATATCTGCGCACACAGTAAAATCTCGCTCATCTGCAGAAAATCCTAAATAATGATTAGCCTCAACAGTATCTAAACCAACATCTTGTAATGAATATGCAAGTATTTTATTAGATAATCCAATATTTCTTCCTTCTTGACGATGATATATTAAAATACCACAACCTTCTTTAACTATTTTACTTAAGGCTAATTTTAGTTGGAAACCGCAATCACATCGTTTGCTAAATAATGCATCACCAGTCAAACATTCAGAATGAACTCTAGATAATATTGGACTACTTTTATTGTTAATATTTCCATAAACTAATGCTATATGATTTTTTTTTGTATCTTTTTCTTCAAATGAAATCACTAAAAATTCACCAAAAGAAGTAGGTAACTGTGCTTCTGCTATTTTTCTAAGATTCATATGCTTTCCAAGAATATTATATATGTTTTAAATATTAATATAAAAAATTTTTATATAAAAATATATTTAAACTTTTTAAATTTAAAATAACTATATAATAATATTATACTTATAAATTTATCATCTTTCTAAACATAAACTATTTAAAATTTTTAATTTAAGTATTAAAATATTATAATCTTGTTGAAAATAAATTTTGATTTAAAAAAATAGTTTCTAAACGATAGAGTTATATTAATACGCCAAAATATATAAATTATTTAATTTTAAAAATATTCAATATAGAGTTTCAATAATTTACTATTTTATTATTGAATAATTTTTTAATAACTTATTTCATTAAAATATACGAAATATAAAATTTATATAGTAAAATTAATCACAAAAAAAATAGTACAGTATTTGTTATATTATATAATAATTAAAATATTTTTTAAAAATTTAATTTATTTATTTTACTTATTGAATATTAATTATTAATTAGCACAATTGAATTGTTCTTCAGCATGATATGAAGAACGCACTAATGATCCACAAAAGACCTTTTTAAATCCAAAAGATAATGCTTCTTTTTTAATTTCTTGAAATTCATTAGGGGTAATATATTTTTGCACAGGAAAATGATCTAAACTAGGTTGAAGATATTGACCTATAGTTAAAATAGTTACTCCATGACTTAATAAATCTTTCATGACATTCATAGTTTCCTTATATGTTTCTCCTAAACCTAACATTAAACCAGATTTAGTCGGTACATTAGGATTTAATTTTTTAAAATATTCTAGTAATTGTAGAGAATTTTTATAGCTAGCACCGGGTCTTATTAATTTATATAATCTAGGAACGTTTTCTAAATTATGATTAAAAATATCTGGAGGTGAAATGCTTATAATTTTACACGATTTTTTCATTACACCTCTAAAATCAGGTACTAATATCTCAATTGTAACATTTTTATTTTGTCTAATAGCTTGAATACAGTTAGAAAAATGTCGAGCTCCACGATCTTCTAAATCATCTCTTACTACAGAAGTAATAACTACATGACGTATTTTCATATCAAATATAGCTTTAGCAAGAAAAGCCGGTTCATCTTTATTCACAAAACTAGGTTTTCCATGATCTACAGCACAAAATGGACAACGTCGTGTACATATAGAACCTAAAATCATAAACGTTGCTGTTCCTTGATGAAAACATTCAGTTAAATTAGGACATAACGCTTGCTCACATACAGTATGTAAATTATATTTTCGTAAAATAGACATAATATGTTGTATCTTTTTAAAACTTATTGGTAATTTTGTCTTTATCCAATTAGGTTTTTTTAATATCTTAGAATTATAATTAGATAAAAATGTTATTGGAATATTTTTTTTATATGGAAGTTTTTTTTTGACACCAATATTCAATAGATTATTTCTATTCATAACTTATAAAATCCTTATATTTAGAAAAAATTATAAATATTTTTTGAAATTAATAATATATATAAATTATAGATTTGTATATTTGAAATACAAAATAACTAAAATAATTTACTATAAAGTAAGATTTATAAAAAATTTTTTTTTATTTTTTGTATTAATACACGTTGAATTGTTTTAAAACATAAATTAGGTTGTATATCAGCTATTTGTGTACTCTCAAAATCATTACCACAAGCATAAATATATCGAAAAGGTAATAAATTCATATTTATATTTAAAGACATTCCATGAAACGAACAACCATTTTTTATACGAAGACCTATAGAACATATTTTCTTATTATTAACATAAATCCCAGGAAAATTATTTAGTAAGTATGAATTAATAGAAAAATATTTTAAAGTAGACAGTATAGTATCATACATACATGAAATTAATTTTCTTACTGTAATTTTTCGACGTGATAAATTAATTAAAAAATACATGATTAACTGTCCTGGAGCATGGTATGTAATTTTACCCCCTCTATTACTAAATACAACAGGTATATTATTTTCAATTAAAAATTTAATTTTATTTTCTTGAACACCTATAGTAAAAACTGGATAATGTTGAACTAACCATACTTCATCTTTAGTAAAATTCGTTCTATTAATAGTGAAATTATACATATTAGAACATACATTTTGAACACTACGTAAACCTAAATTACGTATTTTTATGCTTTTTATATACATAATATAGCTCTTATTAAATCACAATTAAATTGTTTAGTATTAAAAATCAATAATATAGAATAATTGTTTTATCGTAAAATAAATTTATCAATGTCATATTTAATATTAAATCATATATATTAATGTATATAATATATCCTAAAAAAAAATAGATTTTACACCAAGTACTATAAATTCTATTCCTAGAGACATTAATAATAAACCCATAATTCTAGTCATAATATCAATTCCAGAAACACCTAAAGCTCCAACCACCATAGGAGAAATTTTAAATAAAGTCCAACAAAAACATGAAAATAAAATAATAGTTATTATACATCCTAATATATTTATTATGCTAGAATGATGTGTACTCCAAACAATTGTAGAACTAATAGCACCAGGACCTGCTATCAAAGGCATAGCTAAAGGCACAATAGAAATATTTTGAGATGTTTTATTTTCAAATTTTTTATTTTTATGACTATTTTTATTATTAACTAATTTTCCGCTAATCATAGACATAGCTATCATTATAATTAATATACCTCCAGAAATTCTAAAAGAATTAATTGAAATACCAAATAAATCTAAAATATAGTTTCCAAACAATAAAGACATAGATAAAATAATTGTCACTGAAAAATTAGTTATAAAATTAGTTTTATTTCTTTCAGACATAGATTGATGATGAGTCATACTAGTAAAAATTGGAATCATACCAATAGGATTCACTAAGGCGCATAAACTGAAAAAAAAACTAATATAAATTGATAAATCAAACATAAAAATATTCATATTTTCCTCCAAAAATAAAATTGAGTTAAAATAGAAAAAATAAATAAAAAATAAATTCAAAATTTAATTTGACATTTATGTTTTATATAATTAGTGTATACAAATAATTTATATTAAAATTTTTTATAAATAAGTTAATTAAACTCTAAATATTACAAATTTATAAGTAAATTACTGTTTTCATATTGAAAATTAATTAGAAACATATTTTATAAATTATATTTTAAAAATTTAAATAGGTTTTCCTATTAAACTTCTAGTATTTATTCGCACATTGATCAATTTAACTTTAATTATATCAGATACACAATATATTTTTTTTTCATTGATATAAACTGTTCCTTTTTCATGATTAAAAAATAATTCTCGATGAAAATCATGTAAAAAAGAAGCGGGGATAAAAATATTTGCACCATATTTTAGAGATTTTACTTTTATACCAGATTTAAAAACATCAACAATTTCTGCTTTAAAAATTTTGTTTTGATACTTCTCTGAAGAAAAAAATTGTATATATAACCAATCTATTATATCTCTTTCGGCCATTTTTAAAAGTTTACGTCGATTATTAATTTTTAATAAAACATCAATTCCAGGTCTAGTAGCATTTGTATCTGTAACAATAGATTTTAACAATCTATGATTTATCATGTCACTATATTTTCTAATTGGTGATGTCCATGTGGCATAATTTTTTAATCCTAACGAGAAATGAGGTCCTGGAATGCACTGTATTTCTGCAAAAGATTGGCTTTTTGTAATTCTATTATTCAAATATCGATATGAATTATTATTTAAAAAACGTTTTAATTTACAAAATCCTTCTAATGTTTGAATTTCTTTACTATCAATTACAATACCATATTCACATAATAATTTTGCTATATATTCACTATTAGTAGAATCAAAACCAAGATGAACATTATAAATTCCAAATCCTAATTTTTCAGACAATTTTTGTGCTGCACATATATTAGCTGTAATCATAACTTCTTCTATAATTTTATGAGCTATTCTTCTATTTTCTAAAGAAATACTTAAAACTTTAAAATCATTAGATAATTTAAAACGATATTCAGGATTTTCTTGAAATAATAATGCATAATTCTTCCTCCATGAATTTCTTATAATAAATATATCATTTAACATACATAACTGATTAGCTGTATCTCTAGATTCTGGAATCCAATGTCCTGTATGTTCTAACCAATCGGATACATGTTCATATACCAATTTTGCTTTAGATTTAATCCATGCTAAAAAAAAATAAGTATAATTGTGTAAAATAGAACCATCTTTATCTATTCTAATTTTGCAAGCAAGTACTGGACGACGTCTATTTAATTCTAAAGAACATTTGTGTTCAGATAATTGCAATGGTAACATTGGAATAGTTAATCCTGGCAAATAATTAGTATAACTTCTTTCTAACGCATATTTATCTAATGAGCTACTTAACGGGATATATGAAGTAGAATCTGCAATAGCAACTATTAAATCAAAAACACCTTGAGAATATGATTCTACATATACAGCATCATCAATGTCTCGTGTAGTAATACTATCAATAGTAATAAAATTCAAATGTGTTAAATCTTTTCTTAATACAGAACTATCAAAAGTAATTGAACTAGAATTTAATTCATGACATTGAGACTCTAATTGATAATGTGCAAGAGTCACTAACCAAGGAGCTAAAAAATCTTCTTTGTTTATTATATATTCCGTTAATTTAGCTAAAAATTTATGATGTCCAGATATTAATTTATGTTTGACTAATATTGCTGTAGCCCAATCTCCTGTTTTTGCATGTTTAGGTAAATTACAAGAGACAATACAAACAATCCCAGTTTTTAAAAACGGATAATTTGGTATAATAGATACTACAGATTGATTAATTTGAATTTTTCCAACAAATCTAGTCAAAAAAGGTTCAATTAATTTTTCAGGGTCAGCAATTTCTCTAAAATTTTCTATTTTTAATAATGCAGTAATGCGATCTCCATGCATTACTTTTTTCATTTTTGTAGGTGGGATAAAATAACTAGTATTAGAATCTATTTCTAAAAAACCAAATCCTTTATCAGTACTTTTTACTATACCCTCTATTCTAGATGTTTTTGAGCTTAATTTTTTTTTTAATTTAAATAATAATGGATTATTATGAAACATAGTTCTACAACCTATTTTGAAATAGATATATAAATCTTTTTTAAATAAAATATATATAGAGCTATTTGAAGTTATTCATAGCAGTGATATGTAATCCTCCATCTACATAAATTATTTGCCCTGTAATTCCTTTAGATAAATCTGAAGATAAAAATGCAGCAACATTTCCTACATCTTGGATAGTAATAGGATTTTTATTAGGAGAACACATAGTAGTAAAATTTAGCAATTTTTTAAAATTTTTAATACCATATATAGACAATGTTTTGAGTGGAGATGGAGATATGGCATTAACGCGAATACCATTTGGCCCCATATAATAAGCCATATACTTTACATTAGATTCTAATGCTGCTTTAGCGATTCCCATAACATTATAATTAGGAATAACTCGTTGAGATCCTATATAACTTAAAGTTAATAAGGAAGCATTAGTTTTTAATATATTTCTACATTCTTTAGCCATACCAGAAAAACTATAACAACTTACATCTAACACCCTAGAAAAATCAGTTCTAGTAATATTATTTATATAATCTCCAGATAACTGTTTTTTAGAAGAATGAGCAATTGAATGAACAAAACCATCAAATTTATTCCATTTTTTTTTAATACAAAAAAATAATTTTTTAATACTGTTATCATTAGTAACATCACACGGAATCACAAGTTTTACTCCCATTTCATTTGCTATATTAAGCACTTTTTTTCTTGTTTTTTCAGTATGATATGTAAAAGCTAATGTAGCATTTTGTTTATATAAAGATTGTGCTATACCATATGCAATAGAATATTTATTTGCTATACCTGTAACTAAAATTTTTTTTCCATCTAATAAACCCATATAACACCTAAAACAATTTATATATTTTGATTATGATGAAAATATAAACAATAAAAATTTAATATAGTATGACATACTTCCTTCTAGAATTATATTACATTATATAAAACCATGATATTTTAAAAATACAATTAAATTGATTTTTTCAATGTAATTTATAACACAAAACTTTTAAAAAAGTTCAATGAAATGTTATTTATAATTCATTTTTAACATTAAAAACTCTTAAAAACCTGTTTAAAAGATTAATATAAAAAATAATTATAACATAACGTAATATTTTAAAATTATGAAATTTAAATAAAATTTTATTACATAAAATATTAATATATGCTGTATCTATTAAACATTGATTTTTTTATTTAATAAAATAAGATGGAGATAATATAATCTATTTTACTTTGATATAGCAGCAAACGTTTTTATTTTTATTAAACAGATTAATTGAAATTAGTTTAATAAATTTAGAATTTTCTAATAACAACTTTTTTTTAAAATTATAAATATTATTTTGAATAAAAAAATGTATGTTTAAATAAATATTTTGTATAAATAATTAAATATATAAATAAAATTAAATTTTGTCATTTTACTTATATATTTTATTTATCACAATTATATATAAATTACACAATAAATTACCAAAAAAACTTAATCCTATTAGTATAACTGTAAAATTAAAATAATAATTAATCTTAAAAAATTTTTTTATCAAACATTTTAACTAACTGAGAAGCTAAACCTAAATAATTTTCTGGAGTTAAATTAATTAATTTTTTTTTATCTTCATCTTTAATTTTTAATGTTTTAATATAATTTAAAATGATATTAGAAGTTATTTTTTTACCTCTAGTTAAATTTTTTAATTTCTGATAAGAATTTTTTACTCCATATTTACGCATAATTGTTTGAATAGGTTCTGCTAATACTTCCCAATGTCTATTTAAATCTTTAAGTAATATTTTCTTATTTATTTGTAATTTTTTAATACCCAAAATAATAGAATCATATGCAATTATAGAATAAGATATCGCTGTTCCAATATTCCTAAGTACTGTGGAATCACTCAAATCTCTTTGCCAACGAGAAATAGGTAATTTTTCAATAAAATAATTAATAATAGCATTTGATAATCCTAAATTACCTTCAGAATTTTCAAAATCAATAGGATTAATTTTATGAGGCATAATAGAAGAACCAATTTCTTGAATTTTTAATTTTTGATTAAAATAATTCAAAGAAATGTAACCCCAAATATCTCTATTAAAATCAATTAAAATAGTATTAACACGCGAAATACAGCTAAAAAACTCAGAAATATAATCATGAGGCTCTATTTGAGTAGTATATGGATTCCACACTAATCCAAGAGAATTTACAAATTCTTGACTAATTTTATACCAATCTAAATTAGAATAAGAAAAATAATGTGCATTATAATTACCTACCGATCCATTAAGTTTTCCTAAAATTTCTATGTTTTTAAATTGTTTTAATTGACGTTGTAATCTATATACAAAATTAATAAGTTCTTTACCCATGGTAGTAGGAGTTGCTGGTTGACCATGAGTTCGAGATAACATAGGAACATCATGATAACGAAAAGCCATATTTTTTATTTCTATTAAAATTTTTTTCCAAATAGGAATAATTAATTTTTTTTTGGAGTTTTTTAATATTAAACCATATGCTAAATTATTAATATCTTCTGAAGTACAGCTAAAATGAATAAATTCTAAAATAGAATGTTTTCCTAAAAGTTTAGATAATTTATTCTTTAAAAAATATTCTATAGATTTTACATCATGATTATTTTTTTTTTCTAACTTTTTTATTTGATATGCATCTTTTTCATTAAAATTTATTATAATATTATCTAAATACTTAAAAATTTTACTATTATAATTAATTCCTAAGCTTTTTAATGAAAGAATTCTTTTTAGCCATAATATTTCAATTTTTACTCTGAATTTTAAAAAAGCATATTCACTAAAATAACAACGTAATTTAATAGTTTTACTACTATAACGTCCATCTATTGGAGAGATAGCAAAAAGCGAAGATAAACTCATTTAACAAACACCTCTCATAACGTTTTATAGAAAAATATAACATACAATAATTTATATTTGTTTTATTAATCTTTTCAAAACAATATTAACATAACAATATACATATTTTTTTTTAAAAATTAACTAGAAAAACTTTTTTCTACCTGTTTCTATAAAACTATTGATTTAATACTTGATAGTGATAAATGTCTTGTACTATTTTTGTATCGATACATCATACAATATTTCTTTAACCTAAAAATTTATGTTATAAAATTTAAAATGCTAATTTTATCTAAATATATATTAGACAATTTTTCTTCTAAAATATTATAGGTAAAATTTTTATCTATATTTCCTATTTTTAATAAAAATAACTTTTGAGATAAAATATTCAAAAATATAAAAATTTTTGTAATTTATGTTCCAAAATTATTAAATCTAAAATACAATGTACAATACTCTCATAATATTTATTCTTGAAATATAAAACATTAATATTTTTAAAACCAAGATATTATCGTTTTTATGTCTAATTCTACATTTTATTCATCATTTTTGTATACCGATAACATAGCTTTAAGATTAAGAACTAAAGTGCTATTAATGAAATACTTGAAATAACTTATTATAACAAAATCCTGTTGATAATAATTTATACATCAACACAATAAACTAACATATTCTTGAAAAAAATTATTTCATAAAATAAAAATTTTTAATGTTAATTTTTAACATTATCTAAACAAAATATAAAATATTTATGAAAAATAAAAAAAACTATTATTTTAAACAGGCAATCTTTTTTTTATAATACCACCTCCAAGACATATATCTGATACATAAAAAACTACTGATTGTCCTGGAGTAATAGAAGATTCCGGTTTATAAAAAATAATCTTAATATTTTCTTTTGTTAAAAAGGTTATTTTACATGCAACGTCTAAATGACGATATCTAGTTTTTATTGTGCAATTCAATGATTTTTTAATATCAATATCACAAATCCAATGTACTTCATCTGCTATTAATCCTTGTGACATTAACTCTGAATTATTTTTACCTTGTGAAACGATTAAAGTATTATTAGAAATATTTTTATTAACTACATACCAAGAAATGTTTTTAAAACCTTTTAAACCTCCTATACCTAATCCTTTACGTTGACCTAAAGTATAATGTATTAACCCATAATGTTGACCTATTTTGGTGCCTGAAGTAGTAATAATATTTCCTTTTTTATGTGGCAAATAACGATTTAAAAATTTTCTAATATTTTTAGGATTAATGAAACAAATTCCAACTGAATCTTTTTTATTAGCGACTACTAAATTATTTCTATGAGCAATTGATCTAACTTGAATTTTAGTTAAATTTCCAATAGGAAATAAACATTTTTTTAATACTTTTTGAGTAATAGTATATAAAAAATAACTTTGATCTTTATTTTTATCTACACCTCTTAACAATAAATATTTATTATTCATAATACCTTTTCGAACATAGTGCCCTGTAGCAATATAATCAGCTTTTAAATCTGTTATTGAATATTCAAAAAAAACTTTAAATTTAATTTCTTTATTACATAAAATATCAGGATTTGGAGTTCTTCCTATTTTATATTCAGATAAAACTTTTTTAAATACATGTTCCCAATATTCATAAGAAAAATTAACATTGTATAAAGGAATATTTAGTTGTTTGCATACGTTTTTTGCATCTCTTAAATCTTGTATTGAAGAACAATGAGAAATATTATCATCTTCTTCCCAATTTTTCATGAACAATCCCTTAACACAATATCCCTGATTTTTTAAAATATATGCTGATACTGATGAATCTACACCACCTGACATTGCTAAAATTACTGTTTTATTTAATTTACACATGTTTTTTATTTAACTTTAAATATTAATTGTAGTAAGTTTTAAAAAATTTAATCATTTTAATAAAAATCACTATTATAAATAACAATAAATTTTATAAAATCTAGAATTTTTATTAAAAAAAAAAATTATAGTATATAATATCTTAATAATAAAAATAAAATTTACCAGAATAAAATTATAATTCGTAAAGCTCTTACATTAATTAAACATTCTAAGAAACATATATAAATCGCACTATTAATAAATATAATTAATAGCATATGAATCAATTTTTACATTGAGGGCTATTCTTTTAATACATGGAAACAATTAGAAACTTTTCAATTATTGCACATATTGATCATG
The DNA here is from genome assembly GCA_039829965.1 of Buchnera aphidicola (Chaetogeoica yunlongensis). NCBI lineage: Bacteria > Pseudomonadati > Pseudomonadota > Gammaproteobacteria > Enterobacterales > Erwiniaceae > Buchnera > Buchnera aphidicola. Next base: position 271,900 of record CP139909.1, on the reverse strand, counting down.
GAAAATCTACTATTTCAGACAGATTAATACAAATATGTGGAGGATTATCAAAAAGAGAAATGCGAGATCAAGTATTGGATTCTATGGAGTTAGAAAAAGAAAGAGGTATTACAATAAAATCTCAAAGTGTCACTATTAAATATAAAAATTCATACAATAAAATTTTTAAATTTAATTTTATTGATACTCCTGGACATGTAGATTTTTCGTACGAAGTATCTAGATCTTTATCTGCATGTGAAGGTGCATTATTAATAATTGATGCCTCACAAGGAATAGAAGCACAAACTATAGCAAACTGTCGTGCCGCTTTAGACATGAATTTAAAAATTATACCTGTATTAAACAAAATTGACTTACCAACCGCAAATCCTCAACAAATAAAAAATGAAATTAAACATGTTATTGGATTATCTACTAAAAATATAATTTTATGTTCTGCTAAAACTGGAGAAGGTATTACTAATTTATTAGAACAAATAATATTTACTATTCCATATCCAAAAGGTAATCCTCATGCTCCATTACAAGCATTAATTATAGATTCTTGGTTTGATTGTTATTTAGGAGTAGTATCATTAATTAGAATAAAAAATGGTATTTTAACTAAAAAACATAAAATTAAAATCATGAGTACAGAAAAAACTTACAATGTAGAAAAAATAGGAATTTTTACTCCTAAACCAATACTGAAAGAATTTTTAAAATGTGGTGAAATTGGATGGATCATTTGTGGAATACGAAATATTACCGGAGCTCCTGTTGGTGACACTATTACTCAATATAAAAATAGTGCCAATCAAGCATTACCGGGGTTTAAAAAAATTAAACCTAAAATTTATGCAGGATTATTTACTACTCAATCTAATCAATTTAATATTTTCAGAGATGCATTAGAAAAATTAAGTTTAAATGATTCGTCTTTATTTTATGAATCTGAACACTCTTTAGCGTTAGGGTTTGGTTTTAGATGTGGTTTTTTAGGACTTTTACATATGGAAATTATTCAAGCTAGATTAGAAAGAGAGTATAATCTTGTAATAATATCTACACCGCCAACTGTTGTTTACAAAATATTAATGTTGAATAACAAAACTCATTATTTAGATTCACCACACAAATTATCAGAGTTAAAAAATATAAAAGAAATTAAAGAGCCTATTGCAAAATGTTTAATTTTATCACCAGAAAAATACTTAGGAAATATATTATTATTATGTTCAAAAAGAAGAGGAACACAAAACAATATTTTGTATTATAACAATCAAATTATATTAGATTACAGTATACCAATGTCAGAAGTAGTTCTAAATTTTTTTGATCAATTAAAATCAGTATCTAGTGGTTATGCTTCATTAGAATATAATTTTGAATCATATAAACATTCTAATGTAAAATGTTTAGATATTTTTATAAATTATAAAAAAATAGACGCTTTGTCAACAATGATTCATTATTCAAAAATATCAGTTTGTTCCAAAGAAATAGTAAAAAAAATAACTAATTTAATTCCTAGACATCAATTTGATATTATAATTCAAGCTATGGTAGGTAAAAAAGTAATTATTAAAAGCACTATTAAACAACTAAGAAAAAATGTTTTAGCAAAATGTTATGGTGGAGATATTACTAGGAAAAAAAAACTATTATATAAACAAAAACTAGGAAAAAAAAGAATGAAAAAAATTGGTAATGTTAATATACCTCATGAAGTATTTTTAGCAGTGTTAAATAATAATTCTAATTAATTATCAATATTCTGTTTCATTTAAAATATAGGATAAATAAACATATGTCTAATTATTTATCAACTTTTTTATTAATTTGTTCATTAGTAACTGGAATTCTATGGTGTTTAAATAAAATTTTTGCTTTTTTATATAAAAACAAAACTATTTCATTATTAAACTACACTTGTAATTATGTAAAAATAAAAAATTTTATTCAAATAATTGCATCATTTTTTCCTATTATAATAACAGCATTTATAATACGCACATATATTTATGAGCCATTTCAAATTCCATCTGAATCTATGATACCTAGTTTATTTCCAGGAGATTTTATTTTAGTAGAAAAATTTTCTTATGGAATCAAAAGCCCTATCTCTCAAAATATAATTTTTTTTAAAAATTCTCCAAAAAGAGGTGATGTTGTTGTCTTTCGCCATCCTAAAAATACTTCTCTAAACTATATTAAAAGAATAATTGGGTTACCAGGTGACATAATTACATACGATATATTAACTAAACAATTAATGATAACTTCCAATAGTGATAAAAAAAAACATATAAAATTAAATTTTGTAAATCATTTAAAAACTACTGTCAATGAGTCTTTTAAAAAACTTGAACCTGATACACTTTCTGTATATAAAAATATTGTTAAATATAATAAAAACAAATTTATTCAATTTAAAATTCATAAAGAAAAATTAGATTCTTTAACATATAATATATTATTAATAGATAATATATTTGATCAAAAAAATTTATATTATCAACAACCAAATCAAAAGCTAGGAACTTGGGTTGTTCCAAAAAATCATTATTTTGTATTAGGAGATAATAGAGATAATAGCTTTGATAGTCGATACTGGGGTTTTGTATCAAAAGACAATTTAATAGGAAAAGCAGTATTTATATGGATGCATTTAATTAAAGAACAAAAGGAATGGCCTACAGGTATTCAATTAAATAGAATTGGACGTATTAATTAAAAATTTTTCGTTGATACAACGATAAAATTTACGATGAGTATTCTTATTATTATTTTTTATTACTAATTCACTAATCTTTAAATTAGTAAAATCGGCATGCACATGAATCATACTGTAATACAAAAATTACAAAAAATATTGGGATATACTTTCATTAAAAAAGATCTTTTAGTTCAAGCTTTAACTCATAGAAGTGCAAATAGTAAACATAATGAAAGACTAGAATTTTTAGGAGATTCTATTTTAAGTTTTGTTATTGCAAATGCGTTATATCATTATTTTCCATATGTCAATGAAGGAGATATGAGTAGAATGAGAGCTACTTTAGTAAGAGGACATACATTAGCAAAAATTGCGTATGAATTTGACTTAGGAGATTATTTACAATTAGGACAAGGAGAATTAAAAAGCGGAGGATTTAAAAGAGAATCGATTCTTGCAAATACTGTGGAAGCACTTATTGGAAGTATTTTTTTAGATAGCAATTTATGTACTATAGAAAAACTAATTTTAAAATGGTATAAAAAAAGGTTAAAAGCTATTAATCCTAGCGATACACAAAAAGATCCAAAAACTAGATTACAAGAATATTTGCAATCTAAACATTTACCATTACCATCGTATTTAGTAGAACAAGTATATGGAGAAGCACATAATCAATTATTTACTATTTACTGTGAAATCATTGGAATTAATGAAAAAATAATTGGAATTGGTTCTAATAGAAGAAAAGCTGAACAAGAAGCAGCGCAAAATGCACTAATAAAATTGGGGTTAGAGTGAATAATCAAAAAAAATATTTTGGAAAAAGTATTTTAATTGGAAAATCAAATGTTGGTAAATCAACTATCATTAACAAATTAATAAAAACAAAAATATCCATTGTATCTAAAAAACCACATACTACACAAAATAATATTTTCGGAATCAAAAATATAGGTATAACACATCAACTAATTTATGTTGATACACCTGGAATATCTACAAAACATATTTATACCATTCAAAATAAAATTTTTAAAAATATAATAGCTTTATTATACGAAGTAAATTTCATATTTTTTGTTCTCGATAAAACAAATTGGACTTTTGAAGATGAGTATATTTTAAAAATTATAAAAAAATATTCTAAACCTACATTTGTTATTATTAATAAAATAGATAAAATTAATGATAAAAAACTTTTATTGCCATATATTTTTAATCTTAATAAAAAACATGTGTTCGAAAATATTATTCCTGTATCTGGTAAAACTGGAGAAAATATTAATTTATTATCCAACATAATTAAAAATAAACTGTCATTAGTATCACAACATAAATTCCCTATTAATGTTAAAACAACTTCTAATATCTATAAATATCTTTCAGAAATAATTCGAGAAAAATTTATATTGTATCTAGGCGATGAACTACCTTATTCAATAAAAGTTATAATTACTAAAATTATAGATAGATGTAATAATACATTGTATATAAAATCTTTAATTTTAATAAACAAAGGCCAACATAAAAAAATAATTATTGGAAAGAATGGACAAAAAATAAAACTATGCGGAACATTAGCAAGAAAAGCTATCGAAATATTTATTAAAAAAAAAATATATTTATCATTAGAAGTGACTAAAATAACAAAATATTATGAGCATTTTTGGAATAGGTATTGATATTTTATCAATTAAACGAATTACAAATATAATTAAAAAAAAATTAGATAAAAAATTTTCCTATAGAATATTATCTAACTATGAACTAAATATATTACTTTATAATAATTATAATAAAAAAAATTATACAAAATTTTTAGCTAATAGATTTGTTATTAAAGAAGCAGTCTCTAAAGCTTTAGGTACTGGTATGAAATATGGATTAAAATTTAATAATTTAGAAATTAGACACAATAAAGAAGGTAAACCTTATTTGAAATTTTTGTCTCATGCAAAAAAAATTACGAAAAATATAAATATTAAAAACATACATATTAGTCTTAGTGACGAAAAACTATATGTATGTGCAATAGTAATTATCGAAAACTAATAATATTGTTTATTTTTTAATAAAAAATGTATATTTTTGTAATTCCATTAATTTACTTAGAAATATTTATAAAATTATTTTCGTTTTTTTTTAAAAAAATTGTTTAAAAGATAGGAGCATTCTTTTTTAAGTATTTCTCGAGTAACTGAAAAATTTTTAAAAAAATTTTTATATACTATATAATTTTTACAACACATCATATATTTTTTTGAATTCTTATATCTTGTTCCAAAAACTAAACGAGAAATCCTACTGTGAAAGATTGCACCATAACACATACAACAAGGTTCTAACGTTACATACAGTGTAGAATTTAATAAACGATAATTCTTTAAATATTTAGCTCCTTTTCGCAATGCTAATATTTCTGCATGAGCTGTAGGATCGCTATTCAATATAGAACTATTAATTCCTGTTCCAATAATAGTATTATCTAATACCAATACAGAGCCAACAGGAACATCACCACCAATTTCAGCTAATTTAGCTAAATAGATAGCATATTTCATAAAATATTCATCATTAAAATTGTATGAAGATAAAATTTTTTTCATAATAATTTCTTTAAAAATTTAAAATTTTAAAAAACATATTTATTTAAGTATGAAATGTTCTTAAAAATTTACTACGAGTTTTTTTCCATTCTATACATTTTTTATGTTCTCGCTTATCTTTTAAATTTTTCCCCTTAGCTAATCCAATTTTTATTTTACACCAATTTTTCTTAAAAAATATTGATAAAACTATAACCGACAATCTATTTTTTAATAATTTATTACATAAATACAAAATTTCATTTTTTTTTAATAGTATCTTTCGTATTCTGTTAGATTCATTAAGAATATTAAAATTAGATTCTGATGATATAGGATCTATATTCATTCCTACTAAATATGCTTCTTTTGATTTAAAGGAAATATAACTATTAGTAATGTTAACTTTTTTTGATCTCAAAGATTTTACTTCCCATCCTAATAATACTATTCCTGCTTCAAATGTTTCTTCTATAAAAAAATTATAGCTGGCTTTTTTATTAAAAATAATATTACAATTTTGTTTTTTCATAAAAATTTTATATGATACAATTATTTAAAGATTTATTTTAATCTTATATTAAAAATAAATTTTTTAATATTACATGTATTATTTATTAAATTATAATAAAAATATTTAAAATTATTTATTTCATGATAAATTATAAAAAAAAAATTACAATTTATATTGTATATTTTTTAAAAAAAATACAATATATAAAAAAGTTTAAAGTGAAAAATGGAATATGTGTGAAAGATGCATTAAAAATATCTAAAATTATTAATAATAAACATTTGAATATTACTAATAATAACATTGGAATTTATGGAGAACTAATTTCTTTTGACTATATTTTAAATAATAATGATAGAATTGAAATTTATCAACCATTAAAAATAAATCCAAAAGAATTAAGAATAAAAAAAATAAAAAAAAAAAAAATAGTTTAATACTATTTAAAAAAAATTCTTATAAAATAAATTGCTAAAATAACATTAAAAATTTCCAAATATAAAAAAGATAAAAATTATTTTTTAGAAACAATTACCATAGCAGGACGTAATAATCTATCATGTAGTAAATAACCTTTTTGCATAATAGATACCACATGATTTTCTTTAATATTATCAACATATTTTAAAGTAATAGCTTGATGAATATCGGGATTAAATGGAACATTCACATCTTTTATTACTATTAATCCATAATTTATAAGTAAATCCACTAAAGATTTATAGATTTCATCTAACATTTTAAATATAGGATACAAAATTTTATCATTATTATTAAAAATATTTAATGCACATTCAATACTATCAATGACAGGAAATAATTCAATAAAAAAATTTGCTAAAGAAAATTTATGTATTTTATTAATTTCAGTTTCAATTCTTATTTTATACAATTTTAAATTATTTTTCATTAAAAGATTTTTATTTAAAAATTCTAAATTCAAATCAATAATTTTTTTATTAAGATTGTCTAATTTCTCATTATATATAATATCTTTTTCATCATTGTTATTAATGTTTTCATGATTAACATTATTTTTACACGTACTATTAGATTTAATTTTTAAATCTGAAATATCATTTTCAACATTCATAATTTTAAAATCCTAAATAGAAATATTTTATATATTAATTTTTTAAAAATTTTATAAATCACTAACTAAAGGAGATTGATATTTCATTCCCATATCCCATGGTTGTTCAATCCAAACGGTTTGAGGTATATCTATAATATATTCATCCACCAAAAATTTACCAAGAGGTTTAGCAAAAATAGTAACGAATTTTGCTTTTGGATATAAATTTCTAATTATTTTCCCTGTACCTCCTGTATCTACTAAATCATCTACAATAATAACCTGAGAACTATTTCCAGTAGCGTGTTTTAATATTTTTAAATCACGTAAACAGTTATGATCATAACTAGATACGCAAATAGTATCTACCAATCGAATGTTTAATTCTCTAGCTAGTAATGCGGATGGAATTAATCCACCTCGACTTACTGCAATAATTCCTTTCCATTGTTTTACAGGTAATAATTTATGTGCTAATTGTCTAGCATAAATTTGTAGCATATCCCAAGTAACAATATATTTCTTACTCATAACACACCTAAAATTCAAATAGTATTTCTGTTTATAGAAATAAGAAATCTATAAATTTATGCTAAAATAATTATTATCGTATAATACTAAAAGTGTTTTTAAAAATAAATTAAAAAACCTAAAATATTTTAAAACATTGATTTATTTAAAAAAAAATCTTTATAAATATAACATTTAACGGTGCGGACGGGATTTGAACCCGCGACCCCCGGCGTGACAGGCCAGTATTCTAACCATCTGAACTACCGCACCTTGTAAAAAATTATTATTATTTAAAATAACATATCTTATTAAAAGATATTTATTGTATAATTTAACACTAATAATGTCAATATGGTTTTTAATTACATTTATTTATCTAACCAAAGACATTTTCCAGTTTTGTTCTTAATAAATTTTAAAAATTCATTATGTTTATAAATTTCTTGTTTAGTTGCTAATAATAATCTTGATTTAAAAAACAGTTGAGAAGAATCATTTACATTTTTTTTATTAATACTAGAACTATTTTCTCTGTCGAAAATCAAAATAGATTTTTGAATATTAGTCATAAAAATGTAGACTTTTGCTAACAATTTTGCATCAACTAATGCACTATGAACAGTTCTATGCTTAATGCTAATTTTATATCTACTACATAATGCATCTAAACTATTTTTTTTACCCGGAAACAATTGACGTGCTAATGACAAAGTATCAATTACATTACAAAAATTAAGTAAATTTTTAGAATCTAAATCAGTCATACTCAATTCATAATTTATAAAATCTACATCAAACTTAGCATTATGAATAATTAGAGTAGAATTATTAATATAATTTAAAAAATTTTCAGCTATATCTCGAAATTCAGGTTTTTTTAACAAAAATTTTTCAGAAATTCCATGAACTTTAAAAGAATCTTTATCAATAGGTCTATTTGGTTGAATATAACAATGAAAATCATTACCTGTGAAATCATTATTAATAATTTCTACTGCTCCAATTTCAATAATTTTATGGTTTTCATAAAATACACCAGTATGATTCATTCCAGTTGTTTCAGTATCTAAAGCAATTTTTCTATCACATTTTTTCATATAATCCTATATACTCATTATATATTTAAATCACGAGAAAAATATATTATGTTAGAATTAATTAAAATATTTTCCGACGGATCTTGTTTAAAAAATCCAGGACCAGGAGGATACAGTTGCATTATACAATATAATACACATGAAGAAACATATAGTTCTGGATTTTATTTAACTACAAATAATCGCATGGAACTAATGGGAATTATAATAGCATTAGAATCATTAAAAAAATGTTTCGAAATTATTATTTGTACAGATAGTCAATATGTCAATCACGGAATATCATATTGGATAAAAAACTGGAAAAATAAAGGATGGAAAACATCAAAAAACACTATTGTAAAAAATATTGATCTATGGATGAGATTAGAAAAATTACTGATACAGCATACAGTTACTTGGAATTGGATTAAAAGTCATTCTGGAAATATACAAAATGAAAAATGTGATTATTTAGCACGTCAAGCAGCAAAAAATCCTATTTTTAAAGATATAGAATATGTTATTTCTAAAAAATAAATTTTATAAATTAATTTTAAAAATTTTAAATTACTATGAAAATGAATATTACATTCTTAAGAATACTTGAAAATAATTATGTATGGATAGTTTATGACTCAAAAAATAATTGTATCATTATTGATCCAGGAAAATATACTTCTATTTATAAATATATAAAAACTTTAAAATTAAATCTTAAAGCTATTTTTTTAACACATTGTCACAATGATCACGTTGCAGGAGTTAAAAAATTTATATATAAATATCCTAAAATTCCTATTTATGGCCCATTAGAAACATATAAATATGGAATGACTAATCTAGTAAAACATAAGGATATAATTAAAATAAAAAAGTTTATGTTTTCTGTTATATCTACTCCTGGTCATACTAAGGAACATATTTCATATTACTCTAAACCAAATTTGTTTTGTGGTGACACGTTATTTTCTGGAGGATGCGGAAAAATAAAAACAGGAATGATTACAAAAATGTATAATTCCTTAAAAACTATTTCTCGTTTACCTAATAATACATTGATTTATTGTGCACATGAATATACAAGATCTAATTTAAAATTTTTTAAAAGAATATTTCCAAATGATATATTAATAAATAAATATTATAAAAAAATTAAATCTTATAATAAATATATACACACATTACCTAGTATTCTAAAAATAGAAAAAAAAATTAATCCGTTTTTAAGATTAAATGATGTGTCTTTAAGAAAGAAAATAGGATTAAATTTAGATTTGATATTTGAATTAAATATGTTAAATATTTTAAGAAAAATAAAAGAAAATAAAATGGAGCTAAGCGGGATCGAACCGCTGACCTCCTGCGTGCAAAGCAGATGCTCTCCCAGCTGAGCTATAGCCCCTATTTTTGTATTAAATACTAAAAATTATTATTAATAAATAAAATTAAAAAATATAGGCCTGAGTGGAATTGAACCACCGACCTCACCCTTATCAGGGGTGTGCTCTAACCAAGCTGAGCTACAAGCCTGTGTCGTTATCAGAAAATTAATGTGGGCACATCCTAAATCAAAGATTACTATTTTATTTTAAGGAGGTGATCCAACCGCAGGTTCCCCTACGGTTACCTTGTTACGACTTCACCCCAGTCATGAACCACAAAGTGGTAAATGTCCTCTAAAAAAATTCTTTTAGTTAAACTATCTACTTCTTTTGCAATCCACTCCCATGGTGTGACGGGCGGTGTGTACAAGGCCCGGGAACGTATTCACCGTGGCATTCTGATCCACGATTACTAGCGATTCCTACTTCGTGGAGTCGAGTTGCAGACTCCAGTCCGGACTACGACATACTTTATGAGGTTAGCTTATCTTTGCAGAGCTGCATCTCTTTGTACATGCCATTGTAGCACGTGTGTAGCCCTGGTCGTAAGGGCCATGATGACTTGACGTCATCCCCACCTTCCTCCGGTTTATAACCGGCAGTTTCCTCTGAGTTCCCGGCCTAACCGCTGGCAACAGAGGACAAGGGTTGCGCTCGTTGCGGGACTTAACCCAACATTTCACAACACGAGCTGACGACAGCCATGCAGCACCTGTCTCATAGTTCCCGAAGGCACTTTTCTATCTCTAAAAAATTCTATGGATGTCAAGACCAGGTAAGGTTCTTCGCGTTGCATCGAATTAAACCACATGCTCCACCGCTTGTGCGGGCCCCCGTCAATTCATTTGAGTTTTAGCCTTGCGACCGTACTCCCCAGGCGGTCGACTTAATGCGTTAGCTTCGGAAGCCACTTCTCTAGGAAGAAACCTCCAAGTCGACATCGTTTACAGCATGGACTACCAGGGTATCTAATCCTGTTTGCTCCCCACGCTTTCGCACCTCAGTGTCAGTTTTCATCCAGGAGGCCGCTTTCGCCACAGGTATTCCTCTAGATATCTACGCATTTCACCGCTACACCTAGAATTCTACCTCCCTCTATGAGACTCTAGTCTCTTAGTTTCAAATGCAGTTCCTAAGTTAAGCTTAGGGATTTCACATCTGACTTAAAAAACCACCTACGAGCTCTTTACGCCCAGTAATTCTGATTAACGCTAGCACCCCCCGTATTACCGCGGCTGCTGGCACGGAGTTAGCCGGTGCTTCTTCTTCGGGTAACGTCACAAAATATATTTATTAAATATACTTCTTTCTTCCCCGCTGAAAGTACTTTACAACCCTAAGGCCTTCTTCATACACGCGGCATAGCTGCATCAGGCTTTCGCCCATTGTGCAATATTCCCCACTGCTGCCTCCCGTAGGAGTCTGGACCGTATCTCAGTTCCAGTGTGGCTGGACATCCTCTAAGACCAGCTAGAGATCGTAGCCTTGGTAAGCCATTACCTTACCATCAAGCTAATCCCGTCTGGGTTCATCTAAAAGCATAAGGCTGAAATTACTTTCAGTCCCCTACTTTGGTTGTATTATATTTATAATATATAACAACATTATGCGGTATTAGCCACCGTTTCCAATGGTTGTCCCCCTCTTTTAGGCAGATCCCCAGATACTACTCACCCGTTTGCCGCTCGCCGTCAAAAAGTTTTACCTTTTTTCGCTGCCGCTCGACTTGCATGTGTTAAGCTTGCCGCCAGCGTTCAATCTGAGCCATGATCAAACTCTTCAATTATGTTCTTTAAAAAAAAAAGAACAATTCTTTTATAAAATTTAAACTGAATTCATCTTAAATTTGGTGTGCCCACATGAATTTTCTGATATCTTTTTAAAGAGCGTTTAATACAAACATATACTTACATCTTTTACATAATTTGTCAACATTTTTAAACATATTTTTAAAAAATTTGCAAATATGTTTATATTTTATGACTTTTCTGAATAATTTTAAATAAATTTTATTTAAAATTTACGATAATAAAATATCAAAAACTATTTAAAAATATTTTATTTTATTCGAAATATATTTGATGTAAAATAATAAACACTAAAAATTTTACTTACATATATATGAATATAAAACTTATAATATCAGAACACATAAAAAAAACACTAAAAAATAAAAATATTATCGTTTCTAACGATTTAATGATCATAAGAACTTCAGATAAAAAAAAATGGGATTATCAAGTAAATGGAATAATTAAAATATCAAAATCTTTAAATCAAGATCCATACACAATATCTACGTCTATTGTTACTCAAATAAACTGCTATAATTATTCAATATATAAAAAACTAGAAGTTTCTAAACCAGGATTTATTAATATTTATATTAATAATAAATGGATGGAAATAGACATACAAAAAAGAATATACTCTTCTAGACTAGGTATAAAAAAAGTTAAACCACAAAAAATAATAATAGATTATTCATCACCAAATATAGCTAAAGAAATGCATATAGGGCATCTTCGTTCAACAATTCTCGGAGATTCAATTGCTAAAATAATGGAGTTTCTCGGACACAATGTAATACGAACAAATCATATTGGAGATTGCGGGACAAATCTTGGAATGATTATTGCCTATCTAAAAAAAAACTTTCTATTATACCAAGATATTAATAAAATAAATTTAGAAACAATCTACCAAAAATCTAAAAAACTTTTTGATACTGATCAAAAATTTTCTCAAAATGCTCGAAACCAAGCTCTAAAATTACAAAATAAAGAAAAATCATGTCTTAAAATATGGAAAAAAATTGTTACTCATACAATTATTAAAAATGACAAAATTTACAAAAAATTAAATATTACTTTGACTAATAAACATATTATTGGAGAAAGTTTTTACAATGATATGTTACCCCAAATTACTCAAGAACTAAAAGACAAAAAAATAGCAATAGAACATAATGGAGCTATAATAGTATTTTTAAATAAATTCAAAAATAGAAATGGAAACCCTATGGGAATTTTAATTCAAAAACAAGATGGAGCTTACTTATATGCTACAATTGATCTTGCATGTTTAAAATATCGTTGCAATACACTTAAAGCTGACCAAATCTTATATTATGTTGATTCTAGACAGCAACAATATTTTAAACAAATTTTTGAAATAGCTAAAAAATCTGGATATATACCAAAAAATACAATAATTAAACACCATGCGTTTGGAATGATATGCTCAAAAAATAAAAATCCTTTTAAAACACGCTCTGGAGAAAATATAAAACTATCCAAACTTTTAAACGAATCAATAACAAGAGCAAGAAAAATTACAAAAAGCAAAAATAAAAATCTTTCTGATCAACAATTGGATTATTTATCCGAAAAAATAGGAATTAGTGCAATAAAATACTTTGATTTATCTAAACATAGACTAACAGATTATATATTTAAATGGGATAAAATGTTATCCTTTAATGGAAATACAGCACCATACATGCAATACGCTTATATAAGAATATTATCTATATTTAAAAAATTAAACACACCTATGTTTAAACTAACTGGAAAAATTATATTAACAAATGTATATGAAAAAAAACTAACAATGAAACTATTACAATTCGAAGAAATAATATTAGAATCATCAGAAAATAGTACACCACATTTAATATGTAAATATTTATATGAATTATCTACAATTTTTTCTATATTTTACGAAAAATGTTCTATTCTATTTTCTAAAGACAGAAAAATTCAGAAAAGTAGATTATTATTATCTTTCATAACTGCTAGAACATTAAAAAAAGGCTTACATATGATAGGCGTATCTACGGTTTCATACATGTAAATAAAATACTGTTCATTTATAAAATTTAATTTCAAAAATCCTAATATATAAAATTTAAATATTAAAAATTACATATTTCTAATTCCAATATATTTTAAATTTTTTAAATAATAAAAAAAATCTTAATCTTTCATGTGAGTACCAATTACACTAATTACTTGTATATTTGACACATATTCTAATTCCAAATTAGACAAAATAACTAATTGAGGAATAACTTTTAATAAAAGATTTGATAAAAAAATACGCAAATTATGATGTACTAATAAAACATGAGATATATTTTTTAAATTTCTATTACTACATTCTTGTTTTAAAGTAGTTACAATATAATCATATAATCCAGGTTCAATAATATTGTTCTCTTTATTTAAAGCAATATTAAGCAAAATGTTTTCTAATGATACATCTAATTTAAAAACCTCAATTGTTTTTCCTTTAAAAACATTTTGAACAATTAATTTTCCTAAAGAAATTCTAACTAAACTAGTCAAAGATTGTGCATCATTTGGATAATTAGGAGCATGTATAATTAATGTTTCCAAAATAGTTTGCATATCACAAATTGGTACATTCTCAACTAACAAATTTTGTAATACTTGATGTAACATAGTCAAACTAATAATATTAGGAATTAAATCTTCAGTTAATTTAGGAAAAAACTTACCTACATGATCTAATAACTGTTGTGCTTCTTGACGCCCAAATAACATACTTGAATAGGTTAAAATAATATTATTTAAATGTGTTGAAATAACATCACTATCTTCCAAAACATTAAAACCTAATTTTTTAGCTGTTTTTATAAGAGCAAAATCAATCCAATAAGCTTTAAGTTGAAATATTGGATCCAATATTTCTTCACATGGTAAAGATTCAGAAATATTATCCAAATCAATTGCTAACCAATCACCATATTGTACTCTACCTCTTCCTACTTCTATACCTTTAACTAAAATACGATAATGGTCTTTAGGTAAAATATTATTATCTCGAATATGCACCGACGGAGGTAAAAAACCAATATTTTTAGCACATTTTTTTCTTACATCACGAATCTTACTTAATAAAGTATTTTCTATATTAATGTTTTTAGTAATTACCATTGGAACTAATAAACTTCCTAATTCAATACTAATAGAATGTTCTAATGGAACATCATTCCAAGTTACATCATTTAAAGAAATAATATTACCATGACGATTTTTGTTTTGTGTTTTAGATGAAATTTTTGAAAATATGGTAGGATTTTGATATATTAACCAAGATAATAAAAATAATGCAGCAGTAAATATTAAAAAAATAATATTAGGCATTCCAGGAACTAATCCTAATATTCCTAAAACAATACCACTTAAAAAAATCACTTGAGAATTGCAAAACAATTGACTAACTATTTGTTCACTAACATTTTGATTTGTACTAACACGAGTTACCACAACACCTGAAGCCGTAGAAATTACCAAAGCAGGAATTTGAGCAACAAGTCCATCACCAATTGTTAAAATGGTGTATATTTGAGATGCTTTTAAAAAATTCATATTATGCTGTAACATACCAACAATTAATCCACCAATAATATTTACAATCATAATTAAAATACCAGCTACAGCATCTCCTCTAATAAATTTGCTAGCTCCATCCATTGAACCATAAAAATCTGCTTCTTGATTAATTTCTATACGTCTTTTTTTAGCTTTTGCTTCACCAATTAAACCAGCATTTAAATCCGCATCGATAGCCATTTGTTTTCCTGGCATGCCATCTAATATAAATCTTGCTCCAACCTCTGCTATTCTACTAGCCCCTTTAGTAATAACCATAAAATTTATAATTACTAAAATTACAAAAACTATTATCCCAATAGCAAAATTACCACCCACTAAAAAATGACCAAAAGCTTGTATCACATGTCCAGCAGAATAAGATCCATTATGACCATCCAAAAGAATAATTCTTGTTGAAGCAATATTTAAAGCCAATCTCAACAACGTAGAAAATAATAAAATTGTTGGAAAAGAAGTAAATTCTAAAGTTTTAACAGTAAACATAGACATTAATAAAACAACTATTGATAATGCTATATTAAACGTAAAAAACAAATCTAAAAATAATGGAGATAAAGGTAATACCATCATAGACAAAATTATTAAAATTAATATTGGACCAGATAATACCTGAAACTGAAATAATTTTTTAAACTCCGATATTTTAAATATAGAAAAAATACTACTCATTTGTTTTTATCCTCTTATCATTATATAATTCTGAAGGAATAAAAATATTCTTGGGTTGATGAGGAAATATCCCTCCTGTTTTTTTCCAGTTCCTAATTTTCCATACCCAAGCTAAAACTTCAGCAATAGAAGCATATAACAAACTAGGTATATATTCTCCTACTTCAACATTAAAATATAAAACACGAGCTAAAGGATATGATATAAGAATTGGAATAGAATGATTATTACCAATTTTTATAATTTTTTTTGCTAAACTGTCCATACCTTTAGCTAATATTTTTGGAGCATTCATTTTCTTTTCATCGTATCGAATAGCAACAGCATAATGTGTTGGATTTGCAATAATTACATCAGATTTAAAAACATGTGATAACATACGACGACTAGATAATTCAAACATAACTTTTTTAATACGAGATTTTATGTAAGGATTACCTTCCATTGTTTTCAAATCATCGCTAACTTCTCTTCGAGTCATGCGTAATTTTTGATAAAAATGATATTTTTCCCAAAAAATATCAATTACTACAATAGGTATTAAACATAATAAAACTATACACAGACATAAAAAAATAATATGTATGCCATAATTTAATATACAATTAAATTTAATACTAAAAATAATGTATTTTTTAAAAAAATAATAAAATGAAAAATAAAAAACTACCATTCCTACTACAATAATTTTAAAAACAGTTTTACATAATTCAATCACACTACTAGTAGAAAATAATCTTTTAAACCCTGAGTATAAATTTAATTTATCTAAATCAAATTTTATAAATTTTACATTAAAATTAGAACAACTAAAAATTATTGAAAATAACATTGAACAAAAAATAGGTAAAAAAATTATTTTTAACAAAGAAATAATACTATCTTGGCAAAATAAAAAAAAATCATTTTGTAAAATAAAATCATTTTTAACAATAGAATGATCAAAAGAAAAACTGTAAAAAATAATTTTCTTTAATAAATTATAAATTTTAATCTTGTTATACCAAAAATTAAATAACGTTACTGCTAGAATTAGCAACGAACATAATTCGCGAGAATATCTACTCCCTCCTTGTTTTTTGGATAAGTTTAATCTATAGCTAGTGGGATTTTCAGTTTTTTCCTCAGAAGAGTTATGATTCATTAAAACAATACCTTAATTATGTAATAAAAAAAATAAAATAATTATAAAAATATTTATTTATATATAAATATAAAATATAGTTTAATTTATCCATGGTAATTTTAACTTAATAATGTTTTTTTACTTAATAAAATTTATGATATTATTTGTTTAAATAAATATTAGAATTTAAAATATTATTTTAAATAAAACTTAATCAATAAAATTAGTACACGTTAAAATACATATAAATACATACTAAAAAATATTTTATTCGTTAATTATACCCATTTAAAATATAAAACTTCTCTAAAATACTATTTTATAAAAATAAAATTTTAATATTACTAATAAAATATTTTTAAATACACTTACACTTAAATATTATTACACAACTAGAAAACAATGAGAGCAAAAAAATATTTATTTTCTACATTAAAAGAAACACCACATAATTCGGATTGCATTAGTCATACTCTTATGATAAGAGCGGGAATTATTCGTCAAAATAGTTCAGGAACATATATTTGGTTACCTACAGGAATTAAAATACTAAAAAAAATTACTAATATTATAAAAAAAGAAATGAATCAATGTGGAGCTATGGAAATATCCATGCCATTCTTACAAAAAAAAGATTTATGGAAAATTAGTGGACGTTTAAAAACATACGGAAAAGAACTATTTCACATTTTAGATAGACAAAATAAAGAATTTGTTTTAGGACCAACGCACGAAGAAATAATAACATGCTTTATGCGAAATGAATTAAAATCCTATAAACAACTTCCAATAACATTATATCAAATTCAAACTAAATTTAGAGACGAAATAAGACCTCGTTTTGGAATAATAAGAACAAAAGAATTTTTAATGAAAGACGCATATTCATTTCATCTTAATTCAAATTCTTTAAAAATAACGTACAACAAAATATATAAAATCTATAAAAAAATATTTAAACAAATGCAATTAAAGTTTCATGTAGTGGCAGCAGACTCAGGTTTAATGGGAGGAAAAATATCTCATGAATTCCAAGCACCTGCGATCCATGGAGAAAATACTATTGTACATTCTACCCAATCTAACTATGCTGCTAATCTACAAAGTGCAACTTCTACCAAAAATAAATCCACCACCAAAAATTTAATCACGTATGACTTAAATAGCATAATTAAAATAATAAATACACAAGAAAATACACTTACAAAATTATCAAATACACCTAATTCACTTAACAATAATTTTGTTAAAACTATATTAGTAAAAGCAAATAAAAACAGTAATTATTCATTTTTAGCTTTATTAATAAGAGGAGATTATTCCATAAATGAATATAAATTATCAAAAATAAAAGAAATTTTTATCCCTATAACATTTGCATCTAATGAACAAATTCTAAAAATAACAGGTTCTAAAAAAAAATTCATTAGTCCTATAAATTTAAAAATACCAATAATAGCTGATTTTTCCGTGATGAATCTAAAAAATTTTACCATTGGATCTAATATTGAAAATCAATATTTTAATCACATGAATTGGCACAAAAATATTTCCAAACCTAAAATGTTTTATGATATTAGATATGTTACTCACGGCGATCCAAGTCCTGATGGAAAAGGCACCTTAGTCTTAAGAAATAGTATTGAAATAGCACACATATTTCAATTAGGAAAGACATACTCTAAAACTATGAATATGCAAATACAAGATACAACTGGAGATAAAAAAAATATCACAATGGGATGCTATGGTATTGGTATTACTAGAATATTAGCAGCTATTATTGAACAAAATCACGATCAATATGGAATAATTTTTCCAAAAAACATTTCTCCTTTCCAAATAGCTATAATACCTATTAACTTCTACAAATCAAAATTAGTCAAGAAAAATTCAAAAAATATATATTACTTTTGCAAAAAAAATAACATTGAAGTAATACTGGATGATAGAGAAAAAAGCTTTGGTGAAATTATTTCGGAAATAGAATTAATCGGAATTCCACATAGCATTATCATTAGTGAAAAATTATTAAGAAATAACATTGTAGAATATCGTACAAGATGTGACAATTCTAAAAAATTTTTTAACATAAATAATATTTTAAAAATTATTCTAGAAACATGCCTACACAAATAAAATTATATTTATACTATTATTCAGTTTATATAATAATTCATATTAAAATAAATAATATATTAATTTTTTGATATATTATTTATTCTGTTATCCATAATAAATATCAAATAAATTGTTTTATTCTAAAATTTTTAACGAATATGCTACAATCGTATGCTTTTTCCTAAAATTAGACAATTTTAAATATCCTGTAACTATTACTATTTTGTCCTTTTTTATAACATTTTTATATTTATTAAATATGTCATCAAACATAACTACATCTATTTGAAAAAAACTATCTTCCAATATTAGAAATAACATTTTCTTTTTGAATTTAGTAATTTTAAATTTTAAAAATAAAACTATACCTAATATGGAAACAATTTGCTTATTTCTCATATTGTGAATATTAAAAAAATCTTTTAAACGAAAAACTTTATTATTGCGATTACAAATCATATTACAGAATTCATCAATAGGATGTCGAGTTAAATAAAATCCTAAACTATCTTTTTCCCAATCTAATATTTCTCTCCAAGAAAATTTTTTTTGAATAAAATCAGTTTTTTTTTCCATAATCGTTAATTCTTCTAACAAAGATCCAAATAAATCTACTTTTTTTGATACAAGAGAATTTAAATATTGCTTTGATGATTTTATTATATACTCACAAGAATTCATCAAAACATTTCTATTTAACCCAAAACTATCACAAGCACCAGACATAATTAATTTTTCTATTACTTTTCGAGTTAATTTTTTAGAATCTAAAGATATACATAATTCAAATAGCCCAGAAAAACGATTTTGTTTTTTTCTAACATTAATGATATCTAAAACTATGTTTTTACCTATTCCTTTAATTGCACCTAATCCATATACTATATTTTTTTTATCATCCACTCGAAAATAATACTCACTTACATTAATATCAGGAGGAATAATTTTTAATTTTAAAAGTTTACATTCCCTAATGAAAACAGCAATCTTTTCAATATTATCTATATCTGCATTCATTGCAGATGACATTAATTCTTCAGGATAATATACCTTTAACCACAAAGTTTGATATGAAATTAATGCGTATGAAACTGAATGTGACTTATTAAAAGCATATCCAGCAAATTTTTCTAATAAACTAAACATGTTTGTTGCAAAGGTAATGCTAATTCCATTTTTTTTTGCTCCTTCTTGAAACATAACACGATGTCGTGTCATTTCTAGTTTATCTTTCTTTTCCATAGCACGACGTAAAAGATCCGCATTACCTAAACTATAATTTGCTATAACTTGAGCTATTTTCATTACCTGTTCTTGATATAAAATAATACCATATGTTGATTTTAAAATAGGTTTTAATAAAATATGTTGACATTGTTCATCTGGATAAAATAATTTTTCTAATCCACTTTTTCTATTTATAAAATTATCCACCATACCTGATTGTAATGGACCCGGCCTGAATAAAGCAACTAAAGCAACTAAATCTTCAAATGAATCAGGTTTTAGACGCCTAATTAAATCTCTCATACCATGAGATTCAAGTTGAAATACCCCAATAGTTCTAGCAGATCTTAAAAAATTAAAACATAATTCATCATTTAAAGAAATAGAATGTATATCAATTATTTTTTGATTATTTCTTACTAATCTAATATTTAACATCTTTATTGCTGAATCAATAATAGTTAACGTTTTTAAACCAAGAAAATCAAATTTAACTAATCCTATAGATTCAATATCATTCTTATCAAATTGTGTGATTGGATTATTTCCAATTTCATCATAATACAATGGGACAAAATCAGTAATTTTTCCTGGAGCGATAACTACTCCTCCTGCATGCTTACTTATATTACGAATAATTCCTTCTAATTTTTTAGATATATTTATCAAAGATTGTACTTCTTTGTCAAATTGATACAACTCAAATAATTCAGATTCTTGCAAAATAGCTTTTTTTAATGTTATACCTGGATCTGAAGGAACTAATTTTGATAT
This sequence comes from Buchnera aphidicola (Chaetogeoica yunlongensis), assembly GCA_039829965.1. Lineage (NCBI taxonomy): Bacteria > Pseudomonadati > Pseudomonadota > Gammaproteobacteria > Enterobacterales > Erwiniaceae > Buchnera > Buchnera aphidicola. The sequence goes on along the minus strand of CP139909.1, from coordinate 250,708 downwards.
TCTATTTAAAAATCCATATGGAAAACCGAAAACTCTACCTACATCTTTAATCACAGCTCTGGCTGTCAAAGTACCAAAAGAAATAATCTGAGAAACGGACTCTTGGCCATATAAATTCGATACATGTTCAATAACTTGATCACGTCTTTCCATACAAAAATCAACATCTAAATCAGGCATAAAAACACGTTCTTGATTTAAAAATCTTTCAAATAATAAATCAAAAAAAATAGGATCTACTTCAGTAATATTCAAAGAATAAGAAACTAATGATCCAGCTCCAGATCCCCTGCCTGGGCCTACAGGAATATTATTCTCCTTAGCCCAATTTATAAATTCCATAACAATTAAAAAATACCCAGAAAAACCCATTTTATTAATAACTTTAAGTTCAGATGTCAATCTAGAATTATATTTAAAAAAATTATTCATTCTATCTTTTTTATTTGGAAATAATTTTATTAATCTTTTTTCTAAACCTAATTTAGCTTGGATAACTAAAAAATCATCAATGTTTTTACTTTTAACTGGAAACTTAGGTAAAAAATATTTATCAAATTTTAAAATTATATTACAACGCTTAGAAATTTCTACAGTGTTTCTAACTGCATCGGGAAAATCCAAAAACAATTGTACCATTTGATCACTAGTTTTCATAAATTGTTGACTTGTATAATTATAATTTAGTAATTTGTCTTGTATGGTACAACTTTGATTAATACAAAAACGAATTTTATGTGCTTTAAAATCACTTTCATGTAGAAAACAAACTTTGTTAGTAGCTACAACAGGAAAATTATATTTAATAACTAATTCTTTAATTTTAGAAATGTATTCCTCTTCTGGTTTTTTTCCAATACGAGTTATTTCTAAATAATAGGAATTTTTAAAATATTTATTATAAAATGATAAACATTTTAATACTAAATTCTGATTATTATTTAATAAATTAATTCCAACATCTCCCTGTAATCCTCCTGATAATAAAATTATTCCTGCTCTATATTTCACTAACCACCGTCTTTTTATAACAATTCCTATATTATTATTATATCCCAACTTATATGCACTCGAAAGTAAAGCGATAAGATTATAATATCCAGTACTATTAGAAACTAATGCGGTAATCTTAGTTACTTGATTTTTAAATACATATCCTTCATTAGAAGAAAGTTGAAGATCTACTCCTAAAATTGGTTTAAGCCCACAACTTAAAGATTTTTTATAAAATTTTATCATTCCATATAAATTATTTTCATCAGTTATGGCTAAAGCAGGCATATTTAATTTTTCTGCATATCTAACCAACATTTCAGGTTTAGCTAATCCATCTGACATAGAAAAATCACTATGGACTCTTAAATGAATAAACTTAACATTAGACATTAAATTTTCCAATAACATTAATTTTAAAACAAATACTAAATATCTATAAAACTCAAACTAAAATTAAAAAGTTTTTTATGAAATATTATAACCAATATATTCTAAATCAAAAATTATATTTCATTTAACTATTTTAATACATCCAACAAAAACTATCTTAAAAATAAAATAAAAAATTTAATCATATTATATTTCAAAAATAATAAATCTTAAAAAAATAAAATATCGACGAAGTAATTAACTTAACTAATTCAAAAAAAAAATAATTTCTATTTTAACATACATGAAATAGACGATTTACATACAATAATATTATTAACTGATACTACACCAGAAAAATAAATTAACTTTCGATAAATTTTGTCAATAGAAACGTTTATTAACATTTGATCACCTGGAAATACTTTTTTTTTAAACACTGTATGATGAACATTAGTTAAATATAAACAACTATTTTTATGAGAAATATTAAAACTTTTATATACTAAGAGACAAGCTGTTTGAGCTATAGACTCTAAAACTAAAACTCCTGGAAATACAGGATTATCATAAAAATGTCCCATAAAACAAAAATCACTATAAGAAACATTTTTTATTGTCGAAATATTATTATTTTTTTTATATTTAACAATTTTATCAACAAACAAGAAGGGATATTTATGAGGTAATAATTGAATAATATCTTTATTTTCAAAATTATACATTATTTTTCAAGAACACTAATTAATATTAATAATATATCTATATAAAATATTCATAAAAACCTACTTAATTTAAAAAATAAAAATTACATAAAATTTATTTTGAATACATATATCACCTAATAATGGAAAATAAATATATTTAAAATTATAATAGTAAAACACCATTTTTTTAAAAATTAATTTTTGTAATTTTAAATTATATTGAAATTCTTCTTTATGAAAAAATCTACCTAAAATATTTAACATATAAAATTAATACATTTGTTGCTCACTATAAAACGAAATTTTTACATACCATTCATAATATATATTTAAATACTAATATGTATGCATTACACACTAGATAAAAAATTTAAAAAACATCTATTCCTTTATTTTACATTTATTTTACCAAATCTACGTTTTCTCTTAAGAAAAAAACATATAGCTCTTTCAAATTCTTTTCTGTTAAAATCAGGCCAAAACAAATTAGTAAAATATAATTCTGAATACGTAATTTGCCATATTAAAAAATTGCTTAATCGATATTCTCCTCCAGTTCTAATAACTAAATCTACAGGAATATCATCTTTAATTAAAAGAAATTTAGATATAGTAGATTCAGTAATATCACTTTCAGATAATCTTCCTGCTTTAATTTCAAACAATAATTTTTTTATTACTTCTACTATTTCCCAGCGACCACCATAATTAGCAGCTATGTTTAATATTAACCCATTATTTTTAATAGTTGAATTTTCAATAACATCCATTCTATCTCTTAGTACGTTATTAAAACGCTGCTTATCACCAATAATTTTTAAACGAATGTTATATTTATTTAATTTAGCTAGTTCACTTGATAAAGCATAAAAAAATAATTCCATTAATACTTTTATTTCCAATATAGGACGGTCCCAATTTTCACTACTAAAAGCATATAAAGTAAGCTTTTTTAACTTATAAAATAAAGCACAAGAAATAGCTTTTTTTGCAGCTTTAAATCCTGCAAAATGACCAAATACGCGTGATTTTCCATTTTTTTTCGCCCACCTTCCATTACCATCCATAATAATAGCCACATGCATAGGTATTTTTTTATTATATTTTAATAAATTTTTTAATAACATATATAGTTTACATAAGATAAAATTTTTAAATTTTTAAAAATTCAATATTGTTTTATTGAATGTCATTCACTAAAACAATACATAAAAAATACTAAAATCAAAATACGTATCGTAAAATATAATCGTAAAAATTATACGCATAAATATAAATAATAATTATGTTAAATTCACAATTTAATTTTATTCCATTAACTATAAAAAATAGTAGATAGTATTTATAGCATAATTAAACTAACGAATTCAGAATATCCTATAGAAAAATATATTTAAAAAAAAATATTATATTATCATTAAATCCTTCTCTTTTTTATTTAACGTTACATTTATTTTACTTATATATTTATCTGTAATACGCTGAATAATATCTTGAAAACTACGCTCAGTATCATTCCCAATAATTTTATCTTGAAATAATAGTTTTATCTTTTCGTTGGATATTCTACGAATATTTCTAATACAGATACGACTATTTTCTGCCATATTTCTAGATAACTTTATTAATTTTACTCTTCTCTCTTCTGTTAATACTGGAATTGTAATTTTAAAGTAATCTTTAATAAAAATTGGAGTTAAATCTAATTTAGAATTCATAATTGCTTTTTCTGCATTATGTTTAATAGAATTATCAAATAAAGTAACTTTTAAAGTATTAAAATTATCTACAACAATATTAGATAATTTCTTTAATTGTACTTTTTGTCCTAAATAATCAATAAAAATAGAATCTAAAATAGATGGAGACACTCTAGAACTTCTTAAAGTATTAAGTTGTTCTAAAAATACCTTAATACAGTTATCCATTTTAGAAATAGTAAATTGTTTAATATGATGCATTACATACTATCCTTTAAAATAACGTTCAAACTTTTTACAATATATAAAACTACTCAATTATATAAAAATCATATCTTTATCTTATAAAAGTACCTTCATGTTTTCCAGTTACTATATAATATAATGCTTTAGGTTTATTTATATTAAAAATACAAATAGGTAATCTATAATCTCTAGCTAATGAAAAAGCAGATAAATCCATTACCTTAAATTTTTTTTGTAATACTTCATCGTAAGTTATATTTTTATATAATTTAGAATTCGGATATTTCATTGGGTCTTTTGAATATAATCCATCAACTTTAGTACCTTTTAAAACAATATTAGCACTCATTTCAATAGCGCGTAAACATGCAGCTGAATCTGTTGTAAAAAATGGATTTCCTAAACCTCCAGAGAAAACTAAAACACAATTTTTTTGTAATAAATGTAATGCTTTCTTAAAATTATATTTTTTACAAATTTGATCGATACATATTGAAGACATTAAGTACGTATTAAGATCAATACCACTCATAGAATCACATAACAATAAACCGTTTATAACTGTAGACAACATACCTACATAATCAGAAATCACTTTATTAATACCAATATTAATTAATTTTTCTCCTCTAAATATATTTCCACCTCCAATAACAATACCTACTTGTACACCTAAATCAACAATAATCTTTATTTCTTTTACAATGCGATTCAATTCTGTTATATCAATTCCAAAATCCTTATTTCCTTGTAATGATTCACCACTTAATTTTATTATTATACGTTTAAATTTTAAATATTTTTTGTTAAAGGAATTTGTCATTATAAAATAACTCGTTATCAATAAAATAATTTTTGAATTAAAAATATAAAAATTCTTAATAAATTTTTTAAATCAGTAATTAAATTCTAAAAAAATCGATCAACCGCCACCGGGCGGTTTTTAAAATAAACACATATTATTTTATAAAATATGTTCAATAAAATATCTATTTAATACTGTTCTCCAATTTCAAATCTAATAAATGAAATAACATCAAAATTATTTTCCAAAAGCAAGTCACTTATTCTTTTTTTAGGATCAAAAATAAAATTTTGTCCTAGTAAAGAAATTTCATTCGCAAATTTTATCATTCTGCCTTTAATTATCTTTTCTAAAATCAATTCAGGCTTTTTAGACTTCATAGCTAATTCTAACTGAATTTCATACTCTCGTTCCATAATAGACTTAGGAATAAGATCTGGCTTTAAATATTTAGGATTACTAGCAGAAATATGCATTGCTATTTTTTTTCCCAAAACATTATTATGTATATTAATACGCAATAATACTCCAATTCGATTACCATGCAAATAATGTGTAATATATTTTCCTTTTAATACATTTATTCTACTAATTACAATATTTTCATTCATTTTCATTATTAAATCAATTCTTAAGTCTTCGAAATATTTTTTTATAAGATTTACATCACAAATATTTCCAGTTAAAGAATAATCTAAAATTTTTTTTCCAAACGATATAAATTCTAAACTTTTCGCTACAAAATCAGTTTCACAGTTTAATTCCATAATAATACCATACTGATCATTAGAACTAACAAAAATTAAACCGCATTTAGTTGATATGAATTGTTTGTTTTCAGCTTTAACTTGACCCATTTTTCTTAAAAAATCAATTGCCTTTTCTATATTTCCTTTGCAAAAAACTAATGCTCTTTTACAATCTATAACTCCTACTCCAGTTCTAGCTCGAAGTTCTTTTATAAGAGTTAAAGTTATTTCTTTTACCATTGATCATCCTTAAAAATCATATAAAAATTCAAAATTAAAATTGTTTAAAAAAATATTTTTTTAATTTAATTATAAATGTTTCTATGCTATTAATTTTTTTATATTATCAGCTTTTACATTTTTGGAAATAACTTCCGATACAATACGTAAATATAAATTAATAGCTCTTATTGCATCATCATTACCAGGAATAACATAATCTACACCATCTGGATTAGAATTAGTATCTACTACTGAAAATACAGAAATACCTAAATTATTAGCTTCTTTAATTGCTATGTGTTCATGCTCTGCATCAATTACAAATAATGCATCAGGCAATCCACCCATATTTTTAATACCACCAAAACTATTTTCTAATTTTAATAATTCTCGTGTACGCAATAATGCTTCTTTTTTTGTAAGCTTTAAAAAAGTTCCATCTCGAGATTCTAATTCTAAATCTTTTAAACGTCTTATAGATTGACGCACAGTTTTCCAATTAGTTAACATACCACCTAACCAACGATAATTAACATAAAATTGTTTACATAAAATTGCTGATTCTTTAATAGTTTTAACAGCGGCTTTCTTAGTTCCAACAAATAAAATTTTTCCTTTATGAAATGAAATTTTTTTTATTTCAGACAATGCTATATTAAACATAATCATGGTCTTTTCTAAATTAATTATATGCACTTTATTTTTTGATCCAAAAATAAATGGCTTCATTTTAGGATTCCAATAACGAGTCTGATGACCAAAATGCACACCAGCATTTAACATATCTCTCATTGATACCATCATAAAAATAAAAGACCTCACTGTATAAGTAAATTAAAAAAATAAAATTAAAATGTAAAAATACTAAATTCAAAACAAAATACAATATGTTATTAAAAATAATTTTTAATTTATTAAATTATAAAAACATATTAACATACATTTATAAGCTATAAAATTAATCCTACATAAACTTATTAACAAAAATATAGAAAATTAAACAATCAAATATTAAACCAATATATAAAATCCTTAAATAACATTCTATAAATAATCTAATTATTAAATTAAATAAAATTTTAATATATAAATTGAGTAAATAATGACCATAATTTCTATAAAAAATAATAATGAAATTAATAAAATGAGATTATCAGGAAAACTTGTTGCAGATGTTCTTGAGATGATTGAAAATTATATCGTTCCTGGTGTAACAACACAAAAAATAAATGATATTTGTCATAATTATATAATAAACAAACAACATGCACAACCAGCATGTTTAAACTATCAAGGTTTTCCAAAATCTATATGTATATCTAAAAACAACATTGTTTGTCATGGTATCCCTAATAAAAACGAAATACTACAAAATGGTGATATTGTTAATATAGATATTGCTATTGTAAAAAATCAATATTACAGTGATGCATCAAAAATGTTTTTTGTAGGAAAACCAACTCTATTAAGTCAAAAATTATGCCATGTTGCTAAAAAAAGTTTATATTTAGCATTAAACAAAATAAAATCTGGAATATATTTACACAACATTAGCGAAACTATACAAAACTATGTAGAAAAAAACAACTTTTCTATAGTTAAAGAATACTGTGGACATGGGATTGGAAAAAATTTTCATGAACCTCCTCATATTTTACATCATACATACTATAAAAATGAAAAAATAATTCTCAAATCCGGCATGACATTTACTATTGAACCTATGATTAATGTTGGTTCTAGTAAAGTAACATGCATGAACGATGGATGGACAGTTAAAACAGCAGATAACAGCCTATCAGCTCAATATGAACATACAATTTTAGTAAATAAAGCAGGATGTGAAATACTCACTCTACAAAAAGGAGAAAATATACCAAAAATATTAAATAATAAAAATTAAAAATTTATTAACATTAAAAACATTTTTCTTAAAATACTAATTACTTATATATGAAAACTTTAAAAAATCAAATAAATGAAATCTTTAAAAAAAAGTCAGAAATTAGTCATAATAATATTGATAAAAAAACTTACGAATCTATAAAAACAGTTTTGTACATGCTAAATACAGGAGAACTAAGAATATCGGAAAAAATAAATAAAAATTGGATTACACATCAATGGTTAAAAAAAGCTATCTTATTATCTTTTATAGTAAATAAAAATACACTCATATCTAATAACCATACAAACTTTTACGATAAAATTAAATTAAAATACTCAAATTACACTCAAGAAAATTTTATAAAAGACAATGTTAGAATAGTGCCTCCAGCAACTGTACGGTATGCTTCCTTTATCGGAAAAAATACAGTATTAATGCCATGCTACGTAAACATAGGGGCTTATATTGATGAAGGCACAATGATAGATACATGGGCTACCATAGGATCATGTGCACAAATTGGAAAAAACGTGCATATATCTGGAGGAGTTGGTATTGGAGGAGTTCTAGAACCAATACAACAAAATCCTACTATTATAGAAAACAACTGCTTTATTGGTGCTAGATCTGAAATTGTCGAAGGAGTAATTATTGAATCTAATTCTGTAATTTCTATGGGAGTATATATCGGACAAAGTACTAAAATATACGATAGAATCAATAAAAAAATAATTTACGGAAGAGTTCCCTCTGGTTCTGTTGTAGTTCCAGGCAGTTTACCTAGTACTAATAATTGTAATCTATACTGTGCTGTAATTGTAAAAAAAATAGACGAACAAACTTTAAAAAAAACAAGTATTAATAAATTACTAAGAAATATAAACGAGTAAAAAAATAAAAATCCCTTATAACTATTAAAAACATAATAAAATAATTAAATATCACATCCTACCTAAAATATTTACTATTTATCTAGGTAGGAAAAAAATAACTAAATGAATGTCTGCATTTAAAATAATCTTTAATAATAATGTACCACAAGATATAAAATTTCATTTCCTCTTTTAATATGAAGAACTAATATCTCAGGATGAGTATGTAATAAACGTCTAAAATCATTTAAAGATAGTATATTATTTTTATTAATTTCAAAAATAATATCATTTTTTTTCAATCCAATATGATCTGCCGGTGTTTTAATCTTAACATCATCCACACATATACCTTGACTTTTTCCACTTAATATAAAATTTCTTAACTTAGCACCTGAAATAGATTTATGTAAAGCAGAAGAATCAATTTCATTTTGAATTCTAGGATTTAGTTCTACCAAAACAGACTCAAATTTTCCTTTTCTCAACAATCCCAATTCTACTTTAGTATGTATTAATTGAGATGCTATTTCGGCTCTTAAAGAAGAAAAACTAAAAACCGGTTTTTTGTTCAATGAAATAATCACATCTCCAGGTCTTATTCCTGATATTTCTGCAGAAGATTGAGATAACACTTGACTTACAAACGCACCCCTATGAATCGCTATCTTCATCACTTTAACTAAATCTAACGTTAATTCTGTACCAACAATACCTAATTCATTTCTTTGTATTTGACCATACTTTAATATTTGAGATACTAAATTTTTTACCATGTTAATTGGAATAGAAAAACCTATACCAATATTACCTCCATCAGGAGCTAAAATAGCAGTATTAATCCCTATCAACTCTCCTTTTAAATTAATTAATGCACCACCAGAATTTCCTCTATTAATTGCAGCATCAGTTTGAATAAAGTTTTCATAATTTTCAATATTTAAACCACTTCTATGTAAAGCTGAAATAATACCAGATGTAACAGTTTCTCCTAGTCCATAAGGATTTCCAATGGCAATTACATAATCACCTACTCTAAGATCATCTGAATTCGAAATCTTAATTTGATGTAATGTTTTAAATTGTTTTAACTGAAGTAACGCTATATCAAAACGAGAATCTTTTCCAACTATAATAGCATTATACGTACTTCCATTACTTAATTTTACATAAATTTTATCTGCTCTATCAACTACATGACTATTAGTCACTATATATCCATATTGAGAATCTATAATTACCCCTGAACCTAATATACGAAATTTATCAGATTGAACAGAATGGCTGAATAGAATACTTTTAGAATACAAAGATGAAGTATGACTAGATACCCTTGAAAATTTATTTACACCACTTTCCACTGTAATACTAACGACAGATGGAATAACATGTTCCAACATAGGAGCAAGATTAGACAATTTCGGTGTAAATAAAATCTGTTTGGAAAAATTTTTTGATTCATGCCCAGATAAACAACCAGAAACTAATAAAAAAATTAGAAATGTTGATGTAGTACGTAAAAATGTAGTAATTCTTTTCATGTTTCCATCTCATAATAATATCAGAAAAATTAAATCACAAATTTATAAAATAAATAATATTCTGTATAATAAAAATCTAACATAAATAAATTTTAATCACTACTTAATTAAATATTTTAATAAATACAATATTATTTTATTAAAAAAATTTAAAATGAAATATATAAATAACAAATATTATATATAAAATATAAATCTACTCTTTACTTATAATGTTTAAAATAAATTTTTCTATTAACATACAATTTTACATAACCATATTATTTAATTATTATAAATACTCTAATATAGATATATATTGTTAGGATGAAATTATGACATATATAATAAATATATGTATTTTATTTTATTTATTAATTTTAATGAATATTCATATAACAGACCAAAAACATAATGTTATGTGTTTATACGGTCATACAATGGGGACAATTTGGAAGATAAAATTCATAAACGATCAAAAATTAAAATTTAATTATCTAATGAAAAAAATACAAACACAACTTAATTTTGATAATCATCAAATATCTTCGTGGAATAATACTTCTGATATATCTAACTTTAATAACAATTTTACAACAAAACCGCAAAAAATTAATAACATCTTATCTAAACTAATTTCAATGAGTTTATTAATTGGACACAAAACACACAATTTATTAGATATTACTTCAGGAACATTAATAAATCTGTGGGGTTTTGGACCTAAACACTCAATAAATAAAATTCCTTCTTTAAGCGAAATAAAAACAGCTAAATCAACATCTGGATATAAACATATCAAAATTATAAAAAAAAAAAATACAAATTACTTACAAAAAGATATACCACAACTACAAATTAATTTATCTAGTATAGGTGAAGGATTCGCAGCTGATAATTTAGCAGAAATTTTAAATAGAGAAAAAATAACAAACTATACTGTTTTAGTAGGTGGAGCCATTAGAACACATACACCATGTTGTAATTCTAAACCTAAAATAATAGCAATCCAAAAACCAGAAGAATTAGGACACCAAATTCATATGTTTGTATCTTTAAAAAATAATGGAATTAGTACATCAGGAACATATAGAAATTACTATTTAATTAATAAAAAAAACATTATTCATTTAATTGATCCTATTACAGGAAACCCCTCTAATACTAACTTAATTTCAGTTAGTGTTATTTCAAAATCAGCATTAGAGTCAGACCTTTGGGATACAGGATTAATGTTATTAGGATTTCAACAAGCAAAAAATATAGCTATCTCAGAAAAATTAGCTGTCTGTTTAATAAAACGAGAAGCGTCACATTTATTTACTTGGATATCTCCACAATTTAAAAAATTTTTAATTAATCAGCCAACATAATATTACAAATGTATAAAACAAAAAACTTTCCTATCAATATATAAAACACCATTACATATATGTTTACATTTAAATACAAACATTTTATTATCATCCATTATTTTAAAAACCTAAAAAATATGAATTTAGTAACAATTTAAAAATTTACTATATCTTTAAAATAATCTGATCAAAAATCAAAAAACATAAAAATTTAATTTATTCTCAATAAACTCGTACCTTTGGAGAAAAAATGGAAATGTTATCAGGATCTGAAGCGGAAATGTTATCAGGATCTGAAATGGTAATTAGATCATTAATTGATCAAGGTATCAAACATATATTTGGATACCCTGGAGGAGCTGTTTTAGACATATACGATTCTTTAAAAACAATTGAAGGAATTACACATATTCTTGTTAGACATGAACAAAGTGCAACACATATGGCCGATGGATACGCTAGAGCTACTGGAAAAACTGGAGTAGTATTAGTAACATCAGGACCTGGTGCTACAAACGCAATTACTGGAATCGCAACTGCATATATGGATTCTATACCACTCGTCGTAATTTCTGGACAAGTTGCATCATCTTTAATTGGATATGACGCTTTTCAAGAATGTGATATGATAGGAATCTCAAGACCAATAGTTAAACATAGCTTTTTAGTTAAAAACACTGAAGACATCCCTTTGATATTTAAAAAAGCTTTTTGGTTAGCATCTAGTGGTAGACCTGGACCAGTGGTAATTGATTTACCCAAAGATATTTTAAATCCTTTAGTAAAAAAACCATATATTTGGCCGAAATCAATTAGTCTAAGATCATATAATCCGATTTTAAAAGGTCATCAGGGACAAATTAAAAGAGCCTTATATACCTTAATAGCAGCACAACAACCAATAATCTATATCGGTGGTGGTATAATAAGTTCAAATAGTCATAGAGAATTAAAATTAATTGCTGAAAGATTAAATATTCCAGTTACTACTTCATTGATGGCTCTAGGAGCTATTCCTTATGACCATCCACAAAACCTAAAAATGCTAGGCATGCACGGAACTTATGAAGCTAATATGGCTATGCATGAATCAGATGCAATTCTAGCAATTGGAGTAAGATTTGATGATAGAACAACAAACAACGTAGATAAATACTGTCCTAACGCTACTATTATACATATTGACATTGATCCTACATCTATATCTAAAACTATTTCTTCACATATTCCGATAGTAGGAGATGCTAAAAATGTTTTAAAACAAATATTATATTTATTAAACAAAAAAATTCCTAAAAATAAAATAACAAATTTAGAAACATGGTGGAACAAAATAAATCAATGGAAATCTATCAATAGTCTAAATTTTAATAAAAATAGTGAAAAAATTAAACCACAACAGGTTATTAAAAAAATATCTCAATTAACTCACGGAAATGCTTTTATTACATCAGATGTTGGTCAACATCAAATGTTTACAGCACTATATTATTCATTTAAAAAACCTAGAAGATGGATAAATTCAGGAGGATTAGGAACAATGGGGTTTGGATTACCCGCTGCATTAGGTGTAAAACTTGCTTTACCTAAAGAAATTGTAATTTGTATTACTGGAGATGGAAGTATTCAAATGAACATTCAAGAACTATCTACAGCAATGCAATATAAAATTTCAATATTAATACTAAATTTAAACAATCGCTCTTTAGGAATGGTAAAGCAATGGCAAGATATCATATATTCAGGTAGACATTCTCATTCATATATGAAATCATTACCTGATTTTGTAAAATTATCTGAATCCTACGGTCATATAGGACTATCCATTCACACTTCTAAAGAATTAGAAAAAAAATTAAAATTTGCACTAACAAATTTAAAAAAAGGTAGTTTAGTTTTCGTAGATATCAACATTGATCCAGAAGAACATGTTTATCCTATGCAAATTAAAGATGGAGGAATGAATGAAATGCTGTTAAGAAATATGGAGAACATATCTAAATGAAACGCATCTTATCCATTCTATTAGAAAATGAATCTGGAGCCTTATCTAGAGTTGTTGGTTTATTTTCTCAAAGAGGATATAATATCGAAAGTATAACAGTAGCACCCACAGAAGATTTATCTATATCTAAAATCACCATACAAACTATTGGTAACGAACAAATTCTTGAACAAATTGAAAAACAATTACATAAACTAATAAATGTACTTAAAGTCACAGAAATTGGACATTTAGATCATATAGAAAGAGAAATTCTACTAATTAAAATAAACAATACTAATGATCAGTATCATAAAATACACAATATTACAAATATATTTAAAGGCAAAGTCGTTAATATAAACTCAAATAGCTCTATTATACAATTATCAGGAAATAGTAAAAAACTAAACAAATATATAGAAATTATAAAAAATTTTACAGAAATTATAGAAATTTCTAGATCAGGAATAATCAGCATCTCTAAAAATTAAAAATTTACAAAAAATTAAATTTTTTCTTATAAAAAATAACATTATTATAAATTTTTTACTGACTATATAATTAAACTACAATCAATTATGAATGATAATTACAAACATACGTCTGTATTATTAAACGAAACAATTACAAATTTAAATATAAAACCAGATGGAATATATATAGATTGTACATTTGGATATGGTGGCCATTCAAAAGAAATTTTAAAAAATTTAGGAAAAAATGGAAAACTTTATAGCATTGATAAAGATCCCGATGCCATTCAAATAGCTAATAAATTAAAATACGATAGTAGATTTAATATCCTTCATGGATCATTTTCTAACATATTAAAAAACTTTAATAAAAATTATACACAAAAAAAAGTAAACGGTATACTATTAGATTTAGGTATGTCATCTATGCAAATAGACAATCCAAATAGAGGATTTTCTTTTCTATCAGATGGACCGTTGGATATGAGAATGAATCCAAATCAAGGTATTCCAGCATATCAATGGCTAAAAAAAACTAGCGCTAAGAAATTATATCATATACTGAAAAAATATGGAGAAGAAAGATTTGCAAAAAAAATATCTCTAGAAATACTTAAGTACAACAAAAAAACACAAATTACCAGAACAATAGAATTATCTGATATAATAAAAAAAATTATACCATATACTAAATATAACAAACATCCAGCAAGACTAACGTTTCAAGCAATTAGAATTTATATAAATCAAGAAATCTATGAATTAAAAACAGCACTAAAAACCATTTTAAATCTACTTACTCATCATGGAAGATTACTAGTTATCAGTTTTCATTCATTAGAAGATCGTATTGTAAAAAACTTTATGAATAAACATAGTAAATTACCATACGCTCCTTCAGGATTTCCAATAACTGAACAACAATTAAAATCTCTTAATAAAATACAACTAAAAATTTTTAAAAAAATATTTCCTAGTAAAATAGAAATGAATATAAATAAAAGGTCACGTAGTGCAATATTACGAATTGCTGAAAAAATAAATACACATGGACAAGAATTATAATTTATCAAAAATAATTTTAGATGATATGCTTTCTTTTCATAAAACACAAATTGCACTTCTTTTTATGATATTATTTTCATCAATATTGTTAGTTATCATAATACATAAAACACGTCTACTAATATCTGAAATAGAAAAATTAAAAAAAGAATCAATTAAGTTAAGCATAAATAAAAATTTACAATTAAAAAATATTTACAAAATAAAAAATATTAAATAAAATTTAACAATTTTTATGTTTCCTATTATAATATTATATATAAAAATTATCTAAAATAATTTTTAAAATAATTATTAGAAATATTTTAAATCTATGATATATATTTCAAAAAAAAAACGATACTTTAAAATAAAAAATAAAACATTCAATAATAAAAGAATGTTACTTTTATTTTTATTAATCACATTTATTTCCAGTGTGGTATTTATAAGAATTTTTTTCTTACAAATAATTCAATCTAAACACCTTACACATCAAAGTGATCTACGTTCTTTAAGAACACGAATAGAAATAATTCAAAGAGGAAATATTAAAGATAGATTAGGAAATTTAATAGCTGTTAGTTTACCGGTAAAAAGTATTTGTTTTGACCCTCAATTTTTTTTTTAAAGAAGAAGATATCAATTCTACTTTAAAATGGAAAAATTTATCAAAAGTTTTATCAATACCCTTAGAAAAAATATTTTATGAAATTAAATTAAATAAAAACAAACACTTCATATATCTTGCTCGTAAAATTAGTTTTGAACTTGCAAAAAAAATAAAAGATCTAAATATACCAGGAATATATCTAATAAATGATTATAAACGGTATTATCCACTAGGAAAATTAACATCACAACTTGTAGGATTTACTAATATTGATAATAAAGGAATTGAAGGGGTAGAAAAAAGCTTTGATAAACTACTAACCGGTAAACCTGAAACAATAAAAGTTAGAATAGATAAAAATGGAAAAGTGATAGAAAAGTACACCATAAAAAAAAGCATTCCACCAAATGATATTACTTTAAGTATAGATTCAAGATATCAAAAAATAGTATATTGCGCACTTAATAATGCTGTTATATCTAATAAAGCTAATTCTGGAAGTGCTGTTTTAATAAATATAGAAACAGGAGAAATATTATCTATAGTAAATAGTCCTTCGTTTGATCCCAATAATTCAAAACAATTATTTAAAGAAAATCCAACTATTAGAAATAAAGCTATTACTGATATGTTTGAACTAGGATCTACTGTAAAACCAATGATTATTATGAAGGCATTAGAAAAAAAAATAGCCACACCTAATACTATTATGAATATATCTCCTATTACAATTAATAAGCATACAATAAAAGATGTATTTCCATGCCATGGAAAACTCTCAATTACTGATATTCTAAAAAAATCAAGTAATATAGGAGTATCAAAATTGTCACTACTTATGCCTATGTCTGAAATTATTGATATTTATGCTAAATTTAAACTTGGAAAATCTACTAATATAGGATTAATAGGAGAAAAATCTGGATTCCTATACTCAAAAAATAAACATTTTTCAGATCTTGATAAAGTATCATTATCATTTGGTTACGGAGTAATGGCAACACCACTACAACTCGCACGTGTATATACTATTATAGGAAGAAATGGAAGTTCACAACCATTATCTATAATAGCAAAAGATTATCAAAAAATAAAAAACAACTCTACTGAACAAGTATTTTCTAAAAAAATAATTAAAATCGTATCAAAAATGTTAGAAACAGTAACTCAACCAGGAGGAGCAGGGCGAAAAGCAGCAATTAAGGGCTATAGAATAGCAGCAAAAACTGGAACGACTAAAAAACTAAATTCTAAAAAACATTATGTAAAAAAATATATTTCTTATATTGCTGGTATTGTTCCTATGAGTCATCCTAAATTCTCATTAATAATCATGATTAATGAACCTAAATCTAAAAAATACTATGGAGGAGACGTGTCAGCTCCAGTATTTAAAATTATAATGAGTCAAATTCTAAAACTAAACAATATTCTTCCAGATAATTTACAAAAATATTAAAAATATAACACTACACCACTAACTTTTTATAAAACATACTTCTTATTATGAATAAAAATTTTAAAAAACTAATATTACCCTGGATAAAAACTGAATATTCATTTAATATTACAGGGATAAATTCTAACAGCCAATACATTAAACCTGGAAATTTATTTTGTGCAATAAAGAATAATTCTACTCAAAAAAAAATATATATTTTACAAGCAATAAAAAATGGAACATCTATAATTCTTTACGACACAAAAAAAAAATCCAACATGGAACTATAAAAAAAATTAAAAACGATATACCGATCATTTATTTTTTTGAGTTATCAAAATATTTTCCTTTAATTTTAAAAAGATATTATTCATTTCAAAAAAAAATTACACTAATAGGAATAACTGGAACAAATGGGAAAAGCACTACTACACATATAATTGCACAATGGACTAACCTATTAAATAAAAAAATAGGAATTATGGGTACATTAGGATATGGATGCTATAAAAAATTAACGTTAACAAAAAACACAACTGAATCACCAGAAAATATATATAAGTTTATACAAAATATGTTATATAAAAATATTGATACTATAGCAATGGAAATTTCTTCACATGGAATATCTCAAAATAGAATTCTAGGGTTACCTTTTAATATTGCTATATTAACAAATATAACATCAGAACATCTTGACTATCATCAAACAATACAACAATATATACATGCGAAACTATCATTTTTATTACAATATAATATTAATACCTTTATAATTAATATAGATGATCCCATAGCACGATCTTGTATTAAAAAATTATCTAATAAAAATATAATTTCTGTAACTATAAACAATCATTACTCCTCATTCTTATCTAAGAAATGGATTAATGTAAATAAAATAGAGGAAAAACATGATTATACCACTATTTCTTTCAATTCTACTTGGGGTAGCGGGATATTAAGTAGTAAACTAATTGGACTATTTAATGTAACAAATCTATTACTTGCTTTAGCTAGCCTATTAGAATTAAAATATCCTATTCAAGATTTAATTAAAGTATGCAATAAAATTAAAACCATATCAGGTAGAATGCAGTATTTTAAATTTCCTAATAAACCAAAAATCATCATAGATTATGCACACAATAAAGATGCATTAAAAAATCTATTAAACACCATAAAAATGAAATTTAAAAATAAAAAAATATGGTGTATCTTTGGATGCGGTGGAAACCGAGATAAAAATAAACGTCCTCATATGGGAAAAATTGCTGAAATTTTATCAGATAAGATAATATTAACTAACGATAATCCAAGAAACGAAAATCCATTAGATATTATTCAGGATATTCTCTCTGGATGTAAAAACAAAAATAAAATTCATGTGATTTTAAATAGAGAAAAAGCAATAAAATTTGCATTAAATAATGCAAATATTCAAGATATAATAATTATCTCTGGTAAAGGTCACGAAAAATATCAAATTATAAATAACAAATATTACTATTATTCCGATCAAGACGTAATAAATAAACTATTAAAATAAAATATGATACCAATTAGTTTAAAACAAATACAATATATCACTAATGGAAAATTATATTATTCAGGAAAATTATGTCATGTAAATTCTATAAAAATTTGTTCAATATCTACTGACACTAGAAAAATTACTCCTGGATGTTTATTTATTGCTTTGATCGGAAAAAAATTTAACGCACACTCTTTTATACACGAAGCTATAACTAAAAGAGCTCGTGCGTTACTTATTCAAACAAAATATTTAAAAAAATGTAATATACCACAAATTATAGTTAAAAATACAAATATTGCTTTAGGCCAAATTGCAGCTTGGACAAGAAAACAAGTAAATACTACTATTATTGCAATTACCGGATCGTCAGGAAAAACTTCTGTAAAAGAAATGACTGCTTCTATCTTAAAAAATCATGGAAATACAATTTCTACTTTTCATAATCTAAATAATCACATTGGTGTTCCACTTACTCTATTAAAATTGAAAAAATTTCATAAATATGCAGTAATAGAATTAGGAGCAAACTATCCCAAAAACATAGAATATACAGTTAATATAACAAAACCGAATATAGCACTTATAAATAATATCTACAATGCACACCTAGCTGGCTTTAAAAATATATCTGGAGTAGCTGCAGCTAAAAAAGAAATTTTTTTAGGATTACCAAAAAATGGAACAGCAATTTTCAATCAAGACAACAACTTTTGGCCAATGTGGAAAAAATCTTTATCTACTCAAAAAATAATTAGTTTTTCAATGAAACAAAACAGCACTGTTTTTGCTAGTGACATAAAAATTAATAATAAAGGGTCAAAATTTAAATTACATTGTCCTCAAGGAGAAATATATATTTCTCTACCATTACTAGGTCATCACAATATTTCTAATGCCTTAGCAGCCGCCTCAATTGCAATATCTTTAAATATTCCCTTAAAAATAATTCAAACAAGTCTTGCTAAACTACCATTACTGAAAAACAGACTACAAAGTATTAGACTCAACAAGTATAAAACTGTTATTAATGACACATACAACGCTAATGTAGGATCTATGGCTGCAGCCATTAAAGTATTAGAAAAAATGCCAGGATACAAAATTTTCGTATCAGGAGATATGGCTGAATTAGGGAAAAAAAATATTTTTTATCACAAAACTGTTGGAAATTATCTATATAATTCTAATATAAATAAAGTTTTTAGTATTGGTGATTTGAGTAAAAATATTAGCAAAAATAGTAAAAAGGGACAACATTTCAACAATTCTCAAAATTTATTAGATGCTTTGATAAATAAATTATTAAATAAAAAAATTATTACTATCTTAGTAAAAGCATCTAGAATCTACAAATTAGAAAAAATTGTTCAAAAATTAATAGAAACATACAAAAATACAATTACCTAAAAAAATTTAATTTTATGATCTTTACTTTAAAATATTAAATAAAATATATGATCATTAATCCTATACTAAGCTTTTTTACGTCTTTATCCATTTTTCTAATACTGGGACCATATTTAATCAAACAGCTAAAAAAAAGTCAGATTCATCAAATAATTAGAAAATGCAATCCTAAATCACATTTAAAAAAAAAATATACACCCACCATGGGTGGAATACTAATAATATTTTCAATTATTATGTCAACGCTTCTATGGACAAAATTATCCAACCCTTACGTAATATTTTCCATTATAATTCTAATTGGATATGGAGTAGTAGGATTCATAGATGATTATAAAAAAATTATTTACCAAAACGAAAACGGTTTATCAAATTTTAAAAAATTTTTTCTTCTATCAAGTATTGCTTTTATAGTGATATTATTAATATATTATAAATTTAATGATCAATCTATGAATAAATTAATATGTCCATTTTTAGAAGAAATTACTTTTAAAAATAAAATTATATGTATATTACTATCATATTTTACAATAGTTGGAACCAGTAACGCTGTCAATCTAACAGACGGACTAGATGGATTAGCAATAGTGCCTATAATTTTCGTCGCTACTAGTTTATCAATAATATCAATAATTAGTGGAAACATAAACTTTTCACAGTATTTTAATACAATTTATATACCTTATGCTAACGAATTAACAACTATTTGTACTGCTATTATAGGTGCTAGCATAGGATTTTTATGGTTTAATACCTATCCGGCTAGAATATTTATGGGTGATGTAGGATCTTTGTCTTTAGGTGGAATTATTAGTATTATTACTGTTTTACTACGACAAGAATTACTTCTAGTTATCTTAGGAGGATTATTTGTAATAGAAACATTATCAGTAATTATTCAAGTAACATATTATAAATTTACTCAAAAAAAAATATTTAATATGACTCCTATTCATCATCATTATGAACTAAAAGGATGTCCTGAACCACAATTAGTAGTTAGATGCTGGATAATTTCATTCATATTAATGTTAATTGGATTAATCATCTTAAAGGTTTAACAATGATTTGTAACTATTCTAATAAAAAAATTCTTATATTTGGAATGGGTATAACAGGTATATCATGTATAAATTTTTTTTTATCTAAAGGAATATTTCCTAAAGTTATGGATACTTGCAAAAATCCTAAATACATAAAAAAGATATTAAAATTTAAAAATATATCCTATCACATAGGATCTATTAATTATTCTTGGATACTAGAATCTACACTAATAATTGTCAGCCCAGGTATAAATTCTACACATCCTGCAATTACATTTGCACTGAAAAATAATATAGAAATTATTGGAGATATTGAACTATTTTTAAGAGAAACTAATACTCCAATAATTTCCATTACAGGTTCAAATGGAAAAAGCTCAGTTACTATGATGGTAAACAAAATAATTCAAAAATCTAGATTTCGTGCCTACATAGGTGGAAATATAGGAATTCCAGCATTAAGTATTCTTAATAAACCCGCTGATTATTTTATATTAGAACTATCTAGTTTTCAATTAGAATATATATTTAATTTAAAATCATATATTTCAACTATATTAAATATTACACCTGACCATATGGATAGACATCATTTAGGAATGGAACAATATATCAAAATCAAACAAAAAATTTATAAATATTCTAAGATATGTATAATCAATATAGATGATCCATTATCTTGCAACAAAAAAATAAAAAATAAAAAATATATTTCTTTTGGACTTAAAAAAGGAGATTATCATCTTGACTATCAAAAAAACAACACATGGATTTGTTATAAACAACAAAAGTTATTAAATACTAAAGAATTAAAAATATTTGGACAACATAACTATATTAATGTTTTATCAGCATTATCCATAGTACATGAACTTAAAATAAATCTAGATGATAGCCTTTCTGTACTAAAAAATTTCTTAGGATTACCACATAGATTTCAAATAGTCAATAAAAGTAATAATATTTTATGGATTAATGATTCTAAATCAACCAACGTAGCAAGCACTGTATCTGCAATAAATAGCATACAAAAAACCACACAAAGCAAAATTAGATTAATATTAGGAGGAGATAGTAAATCTGCAAATTTTACACCATTAAAAAATATACTCACAAATAAATCTATTGTGATTTATTGTTATGGAAAATGCAAAAAAAAAATATTTAACTTACATCCACATAAATCTATATGTTCTGATACACTATCAGAAATTATATATTTAATATTTAAGCAAGTAAAACCTACAGACATAGTCTTACTATCTCCTGCATGCAGTAGTTTAGATCAATTTTCTGGATTTAGAGAAAGAGGAAACACTTTTACAAGATTAATAAAACACTTAATTAAAACACAAAAATAATTTTAGTTTATTTTAAAAATGTATAAAAACTTTCAAACGAAATTATACGATATAAAATTATTATGGGTTACTATATGTCTAATTCTTATAGGCACTACAATGATTATTTCTTCTTCTATATCTATAGCTGAACACATATACCATGATATATTTATATTTGTTAAAAAACAATCTTTATACTTAATAATATTATTATTTCTGTTTAAAATATTTCTTAATATACCCATTTCTTTTTGGAAAAAAAATAATAAAATTATACTTTTTTTTTCCATAATTACATTATTACTAGTATTAATATTTGGACATTCTATCAATGGGGCTTCAAGATGGATTACAATAAACTATTCTATAAGTATGCAACCATCTGAATTAGCAAAACTATCAATATTCTTTTATTTATCCGATTATTTATCTAGAAAACATTCCGAAATAATAAGTAACTTCTGGGGATTTTATAAACCAATAATTATAATATCTCTTATATCTATTTTATTATTAGCTGAACCTGATCTAGGAAGTGTAACAATAATCCTTTTAACTACAATATCTATATTATTTATTTTAGGAACAAAAATATGGAAATTTTTATTTATTGTATTGATGTTTTTAATAACTTTTATCAGCTTAATAATACACACTCCTTATCGAATTAAAAGAATAATATCTTTTTTACATCCTTGGGAAGATCCTTTTGGAAAAGGATATCAACTTACTCAATCATTAATGGCATTAGGAAGAGGAAATGTCTTCGGAACAGGTTTAGGAAACTCAATACAAAAACTCGAATATTTACCTGAAGCGTATACAGATTTTATACTTTCCATTATAGGTGAAGAATTAGGATATATTGGGATATGTATAATATTATCTATGTTATTTTTTGTTTCATTTAGAGCAATTCAAATAGGAAAAAAATCACTAAAATATAAAAATATGTTTTCTGGATATCTTGCAATTTCAATCGGATTATGGTTAATATTCCAAACTTTGATTAACGTTGGAACAACTATTGGTTTATTACCCACTAAAGGATTAACATTACCTTTAATTAGTTATGGAGGATCTAGTTTAATTATTGCTTCCATTTCTATTATGATACTTTTACGCATCGATTTTGAATCACGTATAACACAAATACAAGCATTCCAAAAAAATAATATATGAAAAAAAAAATTATTATTATGGCAGGAGGAACATTAGGACACATATCTCCTGGTCTAGAAATAGCTAAATCTCTACAAAAAAATGGATGGAAAATATTTTGGATAGGATGTGCTAATACTATGGAAGCTAAAATAATACCAAAATATAATATCCCGATAAATTTTATCAATACAACCGGAGTTCGAGGAAAAAGTTTTTTAAACCTAATTACTATTCCTATAAAAATAATAAGAGCTTGTTATCAAGCTCAAATAATTATAAAAAAAATAAATCCTGATGTTATTCTAGGCATGGGAAATTATATTTCTGTTCCAGGAGGCATAATATCATATTTATATAATAAACCATTAATCATACATGAACAAAATAGAGTGTTAGGATTAGCTAATAAGCTATTATCAAAATTTGCTACAATAAATATGCAAGCCTTTCCTAATACAATCAGAATTAAAAAAAATAGTATTACTGTTGGAAATCCTATTCGAAAATCTATTAATAATCTAAAATTTTCTTACAAACGATTTAAAAATAGATTAGGACCACTAAAAATATTAGTAATTGGAGGAAGTCAAGGAGCAGAAATATTTAATTTTACTTTTCCTAAAGTAGTAAAAGTACTAAAAAATAAAATAATTTTATGGCATCAAGTTGGAAATACAAATATAAAAATAATGAAAAAAATATATGAAAAAATGATTAATTATAATATATATAAAGTTACACCATTTATTAAAGATATATCCAAAGCATACTATTGGGCAGATTTAATAATCTGCCGATCAGGAGCTTTAACAGTAAGTGAAATACAACATGTTTGTTTACCTGCAATATTTGTACCATACCCACATAAAGATAAACACCAATACTGGAATGCTTTACCTTTAAAAACAGCTAAAGGAGCAAAAATAATTATGCAATCTAACTTTAATGCTGATATTATAATTTCTATCTTAAAAAATTTAGATAGAAAAACATTAATTAAAATGTCTAAAAATTTATCTACTAATTATAAAATAAACTCCACACAAAAAATCACTCAAATTATTGAAAAATTAGTACTTTAATTCTTTTAAATATTATTAAAAATGACTTAAAACTAGTTAAACGTAAATTTTATATAAAATAAAAATTTTATAAAAATTAATACTCTTTATTTATCTATTTTAAATATGAAAAATATCTCACACATTCATCTTATAGGAATTGGAGGATCCAGCATGGGAGGAATAGCTGAAATTTTGTTTAAAAAAAACTTTACTATTACTGGATCAGACATTATTTCTAATAATATTACAAAAAAATTATCTAATTTAGGAATAAAAATATTTTCAACTCACCAAAAAAAGAATATCCAAAATGCAAATTTAATAGTTGTATCTAGTGCAATTCAACCAAACAATCCGGAAATAATAGCAGCTAACAATTCAAAAATACCTATAATGCTAAGAGCAGAACTAATTTCTAAAATTATCTATTCTAAATACAATATAATAATTGCCGGAACTCATGGAAAAACATCTACAACCGCAATGATATTTAATATATTTGAAGAAAACAAACTATATCCTACACTGATTAACGGAGGATATGTAAAATCAATCAACAACAATGTGAAAATAGGAAAAAATCCATTTTATTGCATTTTAGAAGCAGATGAAAGTGATGCTTCTTTTCTATATTTTACACCAAATATTAGTGTTATAACTAATATAGATAAAGACCATATAGAAAAATACAAAAAAAATTTTAATAACCTAAAATCAGCATTTATAAAATTTATCCATAATCTTCCCATAAACGGAACTGCAATTTTATGCCTGGACGACAATACTATTCAGAGTATAATTCCACACATAAAAAGAAAAATTATTACCTATGGGTTTAATAAAAATGCTGATTTAAGAATAAATAATTACCAACAAAAAAAATTTACTAGTACATTTATCGTAATAAGAAAAAATAAACCTATTCTAAAAATAAATCTTAACGCACCAGGAAAATTTAATGCTTTAAACGCTACTGCTTCCATTGCTGTAGCTATTCAAGAACATATAAGTGATAAAATAATCCTAAAGTCATTAAAAAATTTTCAAGGCGTAAACAGAAGATTTGAATCACACGGTGTATTCAAAATTCCTTTAAAATTACATAAACAGGGGAAATTTTTACTAATTAACGATTACGGACATCATCCAACTGAAATTTTAGAAAGTATTCACACAGCAAGAACTGGATGGCCAAATAAAAAATTAATAATGATTTTTCAACCACATAGATATACTCGAACAAAAACTTTTAAAAAAGAATTTAGTCATGTGCTTTCCAATGTAGATGAATTATTTCTTTTACAAGTATATCCTGCTAATGAATTAGAATCTTATGGATCAAACAGTTTTTCTTTATACAAAGAAATTAAAAAAAACAAAAATATTTCTGCAACTTTAATTATAGATTTAAATACACTATTTAAAAAAGTTACGTCAAAACTATCAGGAAACGATTTAATACTAGCACAAGGTGCAGGAAATATAGACGATATTATCGAAAAATTCATTATACAAAAACTATAAAGTGAATATTATGAAAAAAAAAATTGAAAAAGTAGCTGTTCTATTAGGCGGAGTATCACAAGAAAGAAATATATCTTTACTATCAGGAAACAACATACTTAAAAGCCTATTAAAATCTAAAATTAATGCTGTGCCTGTAGATACAAAATTTTTTCCTATCACACAATTAGCATATCAAAATTTTACAAAAGTCTTTATAGCTTTACACGGTAAAGATGGAGAAAACGGTACTGTACAAAGTATTTTACATTATCTCAACATTCCTTTTACAGGAAGTAAAACACTTGCTTCTGCTATATCACTAAATAAATTAAAAACAAAAATATTGTGGAAAGGTAATAATTTACCCATTATTCCTTTTTGTTACATTAAAAAAAATGAATTCAAAAAAAAATTTTTCAAAATATTCAAAAAACATATTTTGCCATTAAAATTACCTATAATTATAAAACCAAATCAAGAAGGATCCAGTATTGGTATCACAATTGTAAATAAATACGAATACTTATACAAAGCATGTAAAACAGCATTTTTGTTTGATGATTTAATCTTAATCGAAAAATTCATATATGGACAAGAATATACAATTAGTTTTTTAGACAAAACAATACTTCCTATTATAAAAATAAATCTTGAAAATAATGAATTTTATAATTATCAAGCTAAATATTTTTCTAAATCTACAAAATATTTATGCTCCAGCGGACTAAATACAGAACAAGAATTAGAACTAAAAAAAATGGCATTATTAGCATGGAAAACTTTAGAAGGATCAGGATGGGGGAGAATTGATGCAATTATGGATTACAAAAAAAGATTTTGGTTGCTAGAAGCAAATACTTGTCCAGGAATGACAAAAAAAAGTCTATTTCCTTTTTCAGCAAAAAAAGCAGGTATATCTTTTTCAGAACTAGTAAAACAAATTCTAGAATTAGCAAATTAAAATTAATCTATTTAATAATATAAAAAACACAATTACAGTTCAACATACAATTAAACAAATTAAACAATACAAATGCATCCTTATTTTTTTTTAATTCTTTAAATACTTTAATATAAAATATTTGTAAAATAATAATATTCATAGAAAAAGCTAAAATTATCAATTTTTATTTAACAAAATGAGAATGAAAAATAATTAAATAATTAATTTATTAAATATTCCTATATTTTAAAATCAATATAACACTTTGTAATTTTTTTTAAATAATAATAATTACCACAATATATTGTTAATATTAAATTTATTGGAATATGTTCCATATCAATTTAACTAATAAATTTTCAATACTAATTTAAAAAATTCTTACAGTTAACTGCATTTAACACGATAAAATATTAAAAATAATACATATTTGTTTAAAATAAACTTCAAATATAAAAAACATCTTATTTTTTGAGATAAATTATGATTAAAGTAATAAAAAAAAAACTGATAGTGGGATTGGAAATCGGAACAACTAAAACGGTAGTAATAGTAGGAGAAATATTAGATGAAGGAATCATCAATATTATCGGAATAGGTACAAGTAATTCTATAGGAATAGATCGAGGCGTGATAAATGATCTCAAATCTATAGTAAAATCTGTAAAACAAGTTATTCATCAAGCTGAAAAAATGGCTAATTGCACAATTTCTTCTATATATTTATCTTTATCTAACAAATATATAAACTGTCAAAATGAAATAGGCATAATTCCTATTTCAAAAGAAGAAATAACTCAAGAAGATGTAGATTACGTAATACATACTGCAAAATGCGTAAAAATACGCAATGAACATAAAATATTACACGTAATTCCACAAGAATATTCTATTGATCAATACACAGGAATAAAAAATCCAATTGGATTATCTGGATTTAGAATGCAAGCTAAAGTACATTTAATAACTTGTCACACAGAAATAAAAAAAAATATTATCAAAGCAGTAGAAAATTGCGGAATAAAAGTTGATTACTCAATATTCTCAGGAATAGCTTCAGGAGAATCAGTATTAACAAAAGAAGAAAAAAATCTTGGAGTGTGTATTGCAGATATAGGAGGAGGAACAATAGATATTGTAATTTACATTGACGGAAAATTACAACATAGTTGCGTCATACCATATGCAGGAAACACTGTAACTAATGATATTTCTTACGCATTTAATATACCATTTTTAAATGCTGAACAAATAAAAATAAAATATGGATGTGCTGTACAAAATACTAACTCTACATCTGAAGAAATTAAAATAATAAATCTTGACAACATCATAATTAAAACTATCGAACAAAAAAAATTAAATGAAATTATCGAACCACGATATACAGAACTATTAACACTAATTAATTTAGAAATTAATAATACTCAAAAAAAACTCAATAATTTTGGAAATATAAATAAATTACGGGCTGGAATAGTACTAACAGGAGGTGCTTCAAATATTAAATTACTCAAGAATTGCGCAGAAAAAATATTTAATTTTCCAATTAGAATAGGATATCCTCACAAAATAAATATAAACATTAAAGATAATTACAATATAAAACAGATGTGTTATTCCACTGCCACTGGATTATTACATTTTGGAAAAAAATATTATTTTTCTACTGAAAAACTAAATAATTCTAGTAATTTTTTTGTAAAATGTTTGAAACATATTAATAACTGGATTAAAAAAGAATTTTAAATTTTTGTTTTAAAACTTAACAAGGATATAAAATTATGTTCGAATCAAAACAATTAAATAATAATGCGATAATAAAAGTTATTGGAATAGGCGGAGGAGGAGGAAATGCAATAGAATACATGGTAAAAGAAAATATAGAAGGAGTAGAATTTTTTGCCGTAAATACAGATTCACAAGCACTACGAAAAATTAAAGTGGACCAAACAATACAAATAGGAACTAATATAACAAAAGGACTAGGAGCTGGTTCCAACCCAGAAATAGGAAAAAATGCAGCTGAAGAAGATAAAGAAAACTTAAAATCCATTTTAGAAGGAGCAGATATGGTATTTATAGCCGCAGGAATGGGAGGAGGTACAGGAACAGGAGCAGCACCTATAATTGCTAAAATTTCAAAAAAACTAGGAATCTTAACAGTTGCAATAGTTACAAAACCCTTTCATTTCGAGGGGACAAAAAGAATGAATTTTGCTGAACAAGGCATCTGTGAATTATCTGAGCATGTAGATTCAATTATCATCATTCCAAACGACAAATTATTAAAAGTACTTTCTAAAGGTATTTCTTTATTAGAAGCATTTGATACAGCTAATAACGTTTTAAAAGGAGCAGTTCAAGGAATTTCAGAACTAATTACTAAACCAGGATTAATCAATGTAGATTTTGCTGATGTAAAAACTGTAATGTCTAAAATGGGACATGCAATGATGGGAACTGGAATATCATCTGGGGAAGAAAGAGCAAAAAAAGCATCAGAAATAGCAATTTCTAGCCCACTATTAGAAGATATTGATTTATCTGGAGCTAAAGGTGTACTAGTTAATATTACATCAGGATTAGATATAAAATTAGATGAATTTGAAACTATAGGAAATACCATTCGATCATTTTCATCCAATCATGCAACTATTGTAATTGGAACATCTTTAGATACAAATATAGAAAATACGTTAAGAGTTACTATAGTAGCAACAGGAATTGGTAAAACAATTAAACAAAATACTACTAATCCTTCCAAAGATCAACCTCCTAAAAATGTTTTATTGCATTCCGATAGTATTAAACCCAATCAAATTTCTTATACACAAGACTATTCTAAAAAAAATATCTATAATGAATTCAATAAAAATTCAAAAATAGACAAAAATACCGATTATCTAGATATACCTGCATTTTTAAGAAAAAAATATGAATAAAATTAAATGTATAACATATATATTTATTACTAAAATTTAAAATTTTAAAAAAAATTGTTATAAACAAAAATGTTAAAATGTATTTATTAAATAAAATTTATATACATTTAAATTAACTATATATAACTAAAGTTAATTAAAATATTTTATATATATTTTTTTTCTTATAAATTTATATATAATAATATCTATTATAAATATCTAATCGTAAAAAACATATTTCAATACTTTCAAATAAAATTTTATGAACATAAATATCAGCGCAAAAAATATAAATTTATCATTTTCTAACTCAGCAATAAAAAAAATAAAATATGTAGTTAAAAAAAAAAATATTCCAAATCTAAAATTTAGAATTTATATAATAGGAGGAGGATGTAGTGGATTTCAATATAAATTCAAATTTGAAACAAATAAAAATGAAAATGATATTATCATAAATATATATGATAATGTCATAATCATAGATCCAATTAGTTTTCAATATCTTCAAGGTGGAAACATAGATTACATAGAAAATTTAGAAGGATCAAAGTTTATAATATCTAATCCACAAGCTAAAATTACCTGTGGATGCGGATCTTCATTCAGTATCTAAAACAAAATAACAATCGTAATTAATAAAAAAAACTAAAAATCTAAAATTCCAAATTAATTTCATATTAAAGATAAAATTCACCACATTTCTTACTAATAATATATAAACATAACATCTTTAAAATTTAAATAATATAAAAATTATTTAAATTTAACTATAAAAATTAGAAACAATCTTAAAAAAAATACTACATTTCTGTGATATAAATATAAAACAAAATTATTTATTAATAAAAAACTTATATTACGTTAAAACTTATTAAATAAAAATTACTTTTATAATTGTTTTTCTATTAAAAAAATCTATCTTAATAACTTTAAACACAATTTAGGACAAATATAAAATTGTCCTAAATTATCTTGTAAAAAATAAACTTATCTTTAAATTAATAAAAAATTTTATTCATCATACAAAACTATACTGTTTATATTTTTTTTATTAAAAACGCTTAAAAATTTTAATAATAAAAAATATAAATGTCTAAATATATTGAATTAAAAAAAAATAAATTCAATATACACTAAAAAATTTTATCAATATTTATTAATAAAATTTATTTTTATAATAACTATACAATATAGTAAAAATACTGCCAATTAATAATTGATACTTTAATAAAATACCACTTATCTACATATAATATCTGCGATAGAAAAATATAAAATATTTTAAATAGAATTATTTTAACTTTAACTTAAAAATTAAATATACATTTGCTACTGAACAATAAAACATTTAAATATACTTCGTTGCATAATAAATATTGTAAAATTTTTATAAAAATATCCACATACATCAGTTTTTAT
The DNA here is from genome assembly GCA_039829965.1 of Buchnera aphidicola (Chaetogeoica yunlongensis). Taxonomy (NCBI): domain Bacteria; kingdom Pseudomonadati; phylum Pseudomonadota; class Gammaproteobacteria; order Enterobacterales; family Erwiniaceae; genus Buchnera; species Buchnera aphidicola. The sequence continues at coordinate 219,359 of CP139909.1, read as the reverse complement.
TATTAAAGTATAAATATTATAATTTATTATTAATTAAATCAGTAATTGTTCCTTGAAAAATTTGAGAAGATAAATTAATTGATTCATATAAAGTAGGATGAGCATGTATTGTTAGAGATAAATCTTCAGCATCACATCCCATTTCAATTGCCAATGATAATTCTCCTAATAATTCACCTGCATTGACGCCAACTATAAAACCACCTATAATTTGGTTAGTTTTTTTATTAAATATTAACTTAGTCACACCATTTTGACATTGTGAAGATACTGCACGTCCTAAAGTTTTCCAAGAAAATAAAGAAGCTTCATAACTAATATTATTTCTAATAGCTTCTTTTTCAGTAATACCTACCCAAGCAATTTCAGGATTAGTATACGCTACACATGGAATAACATACGGATCAAAATAATGATTTTTACCAGATATAACTTCTGCAACTATATGACCTTCATGTGCTCCTTTATGAGCTAACATAGGTTGACCGATAACATCTCCAATTGCGTAAATATTAGAAATATTAGTACAAAATTGCTTATCTACATTAATAAATCCATGAGAATTTATTTTAACTCCTGTATTAGAAATTTTTAATGTATCTATATTAGGAATTCTTCCTGTAGCTACTAAAACAACATCATACAATGAAGAAAATTCACTATTACTATCATTTTTTATATAAGTTAGCAATCCTTCTGGTTTAGATACAATGTTGATGACTTTAGAATTTAATAAAATATTAAAATCACTTTGAATAGAAGAAATGAAAGTATTCATTACATCCCTATCTAAATGAGATAATATTTCATGAGAATTTTCTATGATATCTATTTTAGAACCTAAAGAACTATATACAGTAGCCATTTCTAAACCTATAATACCACCTCCTATAATCAGCAAACGTTTTGGAATATCTGGAATTAATACTGCTTTACTAGAATCCCAAACTCTAGAATCATTATATGGAATATAAGATAATTTTTTAGCAATGGAACCTGTTGCAATAACAATCTTGTCAAATGAAATAACGCAAGTATTATCACAATTCTTTACAATAATACTATTAGTATTTAAAAATTCAGCATGACCAATTACTACTTTAACATTTCTTTTACGTGCCATACTTTCTATGCCAACACTAAAATCATTTATTATTTTCTTTTGACTATCTTGAACTTTTTTTAAATCTATAGAAAAATCCGAAAAACTTATTCCTAATTCAGATAATTTCCTAGAATCTTTAATAACTTTAGCTATATGTAATAAATATTTAGAAGGAATACAACCAACATTTAAACACACACCTCCTAAAGTATCATATTGTTCTACTAATACAGTATTTAAACCCAAATCTGCACAACGAAATGCAGCAGAATACCCAGATGGACCAGAACCAATAATTACTATCTGTGTATTAATTTTTTTACTTGTCATTATCTACCTATTTAATATAGTTATGTTGTGATTAATTTAGTACAACTATCTATAGGAATATAGATCTCTAATACTTCTTTATCAAAAAGACAAAAATTACATAAATATAATATATAATAAGAAAAATAATTTTTTCATAGTTATAATCTCACGTTACATTAACAATAAACGAATATCAGATAAAACATTACTTATAAAAGTAATGAATTTAGCAGCTTCTACCCCATCAATAGCACGATGATCATAAGACAACGATAAAGGTAAAAACAATTTTGGAATAAAACGATCATTGTTCCAATATGGTTTAATTGAAGTTCTAGAAATACCTAAAATTGCTAATTCAGGATAATTTATAATTGGCGTAAAATATGTACCTCCTATTCCACCCAAATTAGATACTGTAAAACTACTCTTTACTTGAACATCCGAAAAATTTATTTTCCCTAAACGAGCATTATCCAATAAAATACACATTTCAGAAAATAAATTAAAAATACGTTTTTTATTTACATGACTAATCACAGGAACTAATAATCCTTGATTCGTATTAACCGCAATACCTATATTTATACTGTTATTTTGTACTAAAAAACTTCTATCTTTTTTAATCAATAAACGACTATTAAATTTAGAAAATTTTTCTAATGCAACAGCAACAGCTTTTATAACAAAAACTAAAATAGTCAATTTTTTAGAAGTATCCGATAAACTATCATTATATTTTTTTCTAAAAATATCTAATTCAGTAATATCCGACTCATCAAATTGTGTGACATGTGGAATTGTTAACCAACTTGAAAGTAAATTTTCACTAGAAATTCTTTGTATTTTAGTTAATTCAATATTCTTCGACAAATCATCAATGACATTATTATCACCATGATAATTCATTTTTTTATTATTATCTGCATAATTACGCTTATTTTGTTGTTTTTGTGATTTATTACGATAAAAAATTACATCTTCTTTTAAAATTCTAAATTTTCTACCACTACCTACGACGTTCTCTAATTTTATATCATATTTTCTAGCCAAACGACGAACTATTGGACTAGCATACACAACATAATTCTTATTAGTATCATTACATGTTATGTCTTTTTCCTTTGAACTAACATATTTACTAACACTATGTTCAGAAGATAATAATGAATTTTTATTTAATCGTGAAGAATCTAAATTATTTAATATTAAAATTAGTCCACCAGTTGCTATTTTACTTCCCACATGTACTTTTATATCCTTAATTTTTCCTGAATGCAAAGTTGGTATTTCGATTGATGCTTTTTGTCCCTCAACTGTAATTATTGAATCATTTTTTTTAACTTGATCTCCAATTTTTACTAAAATCTCAACAACTTCTACTAATTCTATACCAAGTTCAGGCATTTTAACTTCAATATCCATTAATTTTTACTCCTATGCTAAACGCGGGTTAATTTTGTCTATATCAATATTGAACCGATTTATCGCGTTAACAATAGTATTGTTATCCACACTCCCAAGTTTTGATAATTCTCCGAGAACAGCAAGAACTATATAATGCTCATCAATTTCAAAATAACTGCGCAATTTTGGACGACTATCAGAACGTCCAAATCCATCCGTTCCTAAAACGCGATAGCTTATTGAAGGAACATAAGCTCTAACTTGTTCAGCAAATAATTTCATATAATCAGTTACAGCAATAGCTGGTAATTTACTCATACTTTTAGAAATAAAAGGAACTTTTTTTTCTTTCGTTGGATGTAATAAATTCCATCTTTCGCAATCTTGTCCATTTCTAGCTAACTCAGTAAATGAAGTTACACTATATACTTCTGATCCTATATCATAATTTTTTAATAAAATTTTCGATGCTCGCAATACACATTGAAGTATAGAACCAGAACCTAATATTTGAACCTTAATATTAGTTTTACCAAAACATTTTAATCTATAAATTCCTTTACAAATACCCTCATTAATATTATCCAACATACCTGGCATTAAATAACTTTCATTCATCGTTGTAATATAATAATAAATATTTTCTTGATTAGAACCATACATTCTATTCAAACCATCATTTATAATTACAGCAAGTTCATAAGCATAAGAAGGATTGTACGATATACAGTTGGGAATAGTTAATGCTTGAATATGACTATGCCCATCACCATGTTGTAATCCCTCTCCATTTAATGTAGTTTTTCCCGAAGTACCTCCTATTAAAAACCCTCTTGCCTGTTGATCCCCTGCAGCCCAAAATAAATCACCAATTCTTTGAAATCCAAAAATAGAATAAAAAATATAAAACGGAATCATAGGAAAATTATTTGTACTATAAGATGTAGCAGCAGCTAACCAAGAAGCAGCAGCTCCTAATTCATTTATTCCTTCCTGTAAAATTTGTCCTTGCTTATCCTCTTTATAATAAGAAAATAATTCTTTATCTTGAGGTATATATTTTTGTCCATTAAAACTATAAATTCCTATTTTTTGAAACAATCCTTCCATCCCAAATGTACGTGCTTCGTCTGCAACTATTGGAACAATTCTGTTTTTAATAAAAGTATTTCTTAATAAAATATTCAATATACGAATAAATACTACAGTAGTAGAAATTTCTTTTCTTTGTTTTTCTAACAAAGAATTAAAATCACTCAATTCAGGTAAAACAATAGTATTAGTAAAATTAGATAATCTCGTAGGAAGATATCCACCTAATATTTTTCTACGTTCATGAAGATACCTATGTTCTTTACTATTAATATCAAAAGATACATACGGTAATGATTCAATTTCATGATTCTTTACTGGAATTTTAAACCTATTTTTAATATGAATTAGACCATTAATATCTATTTTTTTGATTTGATGAGCTATATTTTTACCTTCTGCAATATCTCCCATTCCATATCCTTTAACCGTATGCATTAATATTATTACTGGTTTTTCTTTAACAGAATTAGCTTTTTTAAGAGCTGCATAAATTTTCTTAGAATCATGACCTCCTCTATCTAAATTCCAAATTTGTTCATCTGACATATCCTCTACTAAACGTCTCGTTTCTATATACTTTCCAAAAAAATGTTTTCTTATATAAGCACCATTTTTAGATTTATATGTTTGATAATCTCCATCTAAAGTTTCGTTCATTAATTCTATTAATTTTCCGCTAACATCCTTTTTAAACAAAATATCCCATTTACTACCCCAAATTACTTTAATAACTTCCCAACCACATCCTTTAAATACATTTTCTAATTCAGAAATAACTTTACCATTACCTATAACTGGACCATCTAATCTTTGCAAATTACAATTTACAATAAATATTAAATTATCTAATTTTTCACGTGCAGCAATAGAAATAACTCCTTTTGATTCAGGTTCATCCATTTCACCATCTCCTAAAAATGCATAAACTTTTTTGTTCTGAGTATCCTGTAAATTTCTATGCTGTAAATATTTTAAAAATTTAGCTTGATAAATCGCACATACAGAACTTAATCCCATAGAAACAGTAGGAAATTGCCAAAATTTTGGCATTAATTTAGGATGTGGATAAGAAGATAAACCCAAACCTCCAATTTCTTGTCTAAAATTATCTAACTGTTCTTCACTAAATCTTCCTTCAATAAAAGCTCGAGAATAAATTCCAGGTGAAATGTGGCCTTGAAAATACACCAAATCTCCACCATCTTTTTCATTAACTCCACGAAAAAAATGATTAAAGCATACTTCATAAATAGTCGCTGCTGATTGAAAAGAAGACAAATGTCCTCCCAATTCTAAATTCTTTTTTGAAGCTCTTAATACCATCATTATAGCATTCCAACGAATAACAGAACGTATTTTATACTCTATATACAAATCTCCTGGATATTTAGGCTCTAACTCTACTGGTATAGTATTAATATAATTTTCTCCAGCATTATCTGTAATAACCTTAATACCCTTCTTAGATAAAAATTTACTGACAGCAGTAAAAATAAAAACAGCTCTATCTAAACCTTCCTTTGAAATAACTGATTCAATAGATTCTATCCATTCATGTGTTTCAAGTGGATCTATATCCTCTGACAAATACTCTATCATAAAATATTCCTTATTAATTATTTTAGCAAATTTATTTATTAATCTAATTTAATTTCTATATTCTAAATTTTTATATTTTGACTTAAAAAAATAAAAACTATTTAACATAATATACAAAATATTGTTACTTAATTAAATTATACCATTAACTATCTTTACAAAAAATTTAAGATATCCATATATTCTGTTATATAAAATATCAATAAAAATTCAGTTTTTATTTTTCGATTACTCATCAAAAATAAAAATAATAGATATTGAAATTTACATAAAAATATTAAACATAAAATTAAATATACAAAAGTTACATATTTCTATAAAAAATTTGACTAAAAAAATTAATTTTATATTTCTTGATTATTAAATATCATATTTTCTTGTTCTGAAACTTTTATAAAAGTTGTTCGTTTTGTTAATTCTTTTAAAGTGAAAGCACCAACATAAGTACAAGTAGAACGTAAACCACCTAAAATATCACTAATAGTTTTCTTTACAGAACCACGAAATAATACTTTTACTGTTTTACCTTCCGGAGTTCTATATCTAGCCACACCACCAATATGACGATCCATAGCAGATTTAGAACTCATTCCATAAAAAACCATATATTGTTTATTATCTTCTTCAAAAACAACACCTTCACATTCTCTATGTCCTGCTAACATACCTCCTAACATTACAAAATCAGCTCCTCCACCAAAAGCCTTTGCAATATCTCCTGATACAATGCATCCTCCATCACTAATAATTTGTCCCCCTAAACCATGTGCCGCATCTGAACATTCAATAACAGCAGATAATTGAGGATATCCTATAGCCGTTTTAACACGTGTAGTACACACAGATCCAGGACCAAGACCTACTTTAACTATATCAGCACCAGATAAAATTAATTCTTCAACCATTTCTACAGTAACTACATTCCCTGCACATATAATTTTATCCTGAAAACATTCTCTAATTTTTTTTAAAAAAGTTACAAATTTCTCAGAATATCCATTTGCTACATCTATACAAATATATTGCAAATAAGAAGATAACGATAAAATTTTTTTTAATTTTAAAAAATCTTCATCTAACATACCAGTAGATACCATTACATGCTTTACTACTTTAGTAGAAGTATTATTAATAAAATTTTTCCAACTACAATAAGAATAATATTTATGAATAGCTGTTAATATACCAAAAGACGATAACACTTCAGCCATTTTAAAAGTACCAATAGTATCCATATTAGAAGCAATAAGAGGAATTCCTAACCACTGTTTCTTAGAATTTTTAAATATAAAATTACGTGTCAAATCAACTTGAGATCTACTATTTAATATAGATCTTTTAGGCCTAATTAATACATCTTTAAAACCTAATTTAATATCCTCTTCAATACGCATATCTTTTCATTTATCTCTTTTTGAAAAATACATCATTTAAAAACACTAAACAGGTAAAATACTCACAATTATAATCTTTAATAATTAAAAAATACTTGAAAATTTCAATAAAACATTTCTAAAATTAAAATTACAAAATTTATATTAAATAATTTAATTGAAATTAATTAAAAGTATAAAATTTAAAATAATTTGATATAATATTTAAATAATTAACACAAAAATCAAACTACACATACACTTAAAACACAAAATATATAAAAACAAAAATATAGAGCAATAAAAATTAAATATCAGTAAATTCATAAATGTTAAATATTATACTTTACATCAAAATTCTTATTTTATTAAAATACAAACATAAATAAAACAAACAAAAATTTTATAAAACAATAAAATATTAATTTAAAAAAATAAGAATAAATCAATAATATATTATTGAATTTGAAAATAATACTTAGTTATTTTATTGAAAATAATTTATGATGGGAGATGAATTAAGAATTAACTTACATAACAAATAGTAAATGTTTAAAAATAAAAATTTTTGTATTATTCTTCAAATTTAACACTATACTAAAAACTAATCCATAAATAATTTAAAAAATATAAATAATTATTAAAAATTTTTTAACAAAATTTACAAACAAGTATTAACCTTTGTTTTATAAAAAACATATTTTATTAAAAAGATCATTAAATATTATTAATTTAATTTTTAAAAACATTGACGTCTGATAAAATAGAAAATATTTCATACCTAATAGATTTTAACATGCTTTCAAACATAAAAAAAGATTCTCGTTTATATTCCTGTTTAGGATCTTTTTGAGCATAACCTCTTAAATGAATACTTTGACGTAAATATTCCATAGCAGATAAATGCTCTTGCCAAAAATAATCTAAAGATTCTAACAAAATCAACCTTTCATATTCATGAACATCATTTTTATTAAGTGTACTAATTTTTTTTCTATATTTATCATACATTATTTGAACGATAAAACTTATTATATCCGATTTATAGATAGCAACATTATTTTTAAATCGATTAAAAACACAACATAGTATTTGATATTTCTGTTTTAGATAAACTTCTAGTTCTAAAATTTGTAGAGAGTCTTTTATTAATTCTTTTTTTATAAAACCATCTATAATTTTAGATACCACATCATTATAAATATTTTTTATAACACTATGAATATAAATATGTGTTGAATTTATTATATAATTACGAATATAATAAAATACTTTTCTTTGATCATTAAATACATTATCATAATCTAATAATTGTTTTCTTAAATCAAAATTACGACTTTCAACTTTTTCCTGAGCGTTTAAAATAGCTTTAGTAACAAATGGATGCGTAATTGCTTCACCACTTTTTATTCCTATTGCTCTCATAATGTTTATAATACGTTCAGAAATAAAAATCCTCAATAAAGAATCTTCCATAGATAAATAAAAACGAGATGAACCAGGATCTCCTTGACGACCGGATCTACCTCTTAATTGATTATCAATTCTACGCGATTCATGCCTCTCAGTACCTATAATATGTAAACCACCAGATTGTAATACTAAATCATGTTCTTTCTGCCATTTACTAATTTTATCTTTTAATTTTGTATCATTATAAGACGTCTGTTTTAATACAGAAAAATCTAAATTTCCTCCTAATACTATATCTGTACCTCTACCTGCCATATTAGTTGCAATAGTAATTGCTTGTAATTTTCCCGCTTGAGAAATGATTTCAGCTTCTTTTGCATGGTATTTAGCATTAAGTACATTATGTTTTATTTTTAATTGAGATAATTTTTTAGAAATAAATTCTGATTTTTCAATCGATACAGTACCTACTAATACTGGTTGTTTTCGTTTAAAACAGTTTTTAATATCTTCTATAATTGCGTCAATCTTTTCTAATTCAGTCATATACACTAAATCAGGCATATCCTTTCTTATCATAGGGGAATTAGTTGGAATAACTACCGTATCTAAATCATAAATTGAACGAAACTCAAACTCTTCAGTAATAGCAGTTCCAGTCATACCTGATAATTTATTATATAAACGAAAATAATTTTGAAAAGTAATAGATGCTAATGTTTGATTCTCATGTTTTATTTCTACTCCTTCTTTAGCCTCTATAGCTTGATGCAATCCATCAGACCATCTTCTACCTTCCATTGTTCTTCCTGTATGCTCATCTACAATTACTATTTCATTATTTTTAACTATATAGTCAATATTTTTAAAAAATAAATAATTAGCTCGTAAAGCAGAAATTATACCATTCATTAAAGATATTTTTTTAGCAGTGTATAAAGATTCTCGAGTTTTTATTAATTTTGCACCTATTAACCACTCTTCTATTTTAATCAATCCTCTTTCTGTTAAAAATACTTGACGTTGTTTTTCATCAATATAAAAATGTCCCTTTCCAATAAATTCATCTGAATCTTCTTTTTCTTGACTCAATAAAATTGGAACAATTTTATTAATTTTTACGTATAATTCCAAATCATCTTCAATAAATCCAGAAATTACTAAAGGAGTTCTAGATTCGTCAATTAAAATAGAATCCACTTCATCTACAAGTGCATAATTTAATTCTCTTTGAACTTTGTCTTTACTAGAAAAAACCATATTATCTCTTAAATAATCAAAGCAAAATTCATTGTTAGTTCCATAAGTTATATCTGCATTATAAGCCAATTTTTTTAATACAGAGGATAACCCAGATACGTTAACACCAACAGTTAAACCTAAAAAATTAAATAAAATACTATTTTTTTCAGCATCTCGTTTAGCTAAATAATCATTCATAGTTACAATATGAACACCTTCCTTTTGTAGTGCATTCAAATAAATTGGCAATGTTGAAGTTAAAGTTTTACCTTCTCCAGTTTGCATTTCAGCTATACATCTTTGATGAAGTACTATACCTCCTACCAACTGAACATCAAAATGACGCATACCAAATATACGCTTACTAGCTTCTCTTACTGTTGCGAAAGATTCAGGAAGTAACTCATCTAAAGTTTCTCCATGTTTCAAACGTGTACGAAATTGATATGTTTTTTCTTTTAATTCTAAATCTGATAATTTTTTGAAATTACATTCTATACTATTAATTTTATAAACAATTTTTTCAAGATTTTTTAATATTCTATCATTTCTATTAATAAATAACTTTCTAAAAAATTTTTTCATCATATTAAAATACTCATATCTAAAATATTTTCCAAATCATATTTATTATATATACCAATATAATTAATTTATAAGAATATATTCATATGATAAAATTATGCATAAATTACATAGCCTAACTTTATTGTTTTTTACAAAAATATAAACATAAAATTATTTTATATTGAATAAAATTGTAAATTAAAATTCAATATATAAAAATTAAAAATATTTAATATTAAAAAATTATTAAAAATTTATATGTTTTTTAAACAAACTAAAAATAAATTAATTATAAAATTATACTTAATAAATTATCTATAAATAATCAAAAAAAATAAATATTATATAAAAAATAATATCTATATAAAATTTATTTTATATTTTTAAATAAATTAAATCTTGTTGCAAAGCTTGCATTTAATATAAAAAAATACAGAATAAAAAATTTATAAACATAATGAATAATGACAAATATTCATTAAGTCTTCAAATATAATAATTTACCAAAATTTTTATTTTAAAAATAAAAAAAATAAAATGAAATAAATTAATTATTATTTCACATCAAAATAGAAAAAAAACTAATATTTTACAAATCAACATATAATTAACCAATAATTAATTAAAATCACAATTTTATAATTTACTAAAAAAAATACATTTGTTATTAAGTGCTATATACTCATTTTTTAGTAATAAAACATTGAATAATAAATTTAATAATACATAATATATCCACATTCAGTAACTACTTTAACCAAATATTATTTAAATATAAATATATAATAAATGACTATTTTAAGATAGTACAACATTGAATAAATTTAAAATTTACAATTCTGTATTTATTAAAAACAAATTTAAAAAATTAAACAAAATCATTAAAATTGAATTTATAGATTTTAGAAACGATAAAAAAAATATGATATCTAAATATTTTTTAATAAAAAATGATTGTTCATTATTTGTTTCAAAATTTACTAATATGAAAAATTCAAATTAGAAAAATTAATGTAATTTTTTAATAAATATACTAAAATTTTTATACACGTTATTCTATAATATTCTATATTAAAAATTATTTAAAATTTCACTACCTAAAATATTATTTTAAAAAAATTATTTTTCAATAGTATAAATTAAAATAAAAAATCAATTTAAAAATATTTTAATAAATGAATTATAGTAATTATTAAAATAATAATTTTTATTAATATTAAAAATATACCCTTCCAAAATAAATTTAAATTATCCACTAACTTTATCAATTATATTTTTAGATACAACTATTTTTTTAAATTTTTCTTTATTTAATCTAATTATGCAATTTCTTAAAATACTCTCTATTAATATTTTAGCTCTTACATCTCAGATAATAAAAAAAAATTAACTTCCTAACACTTTTTAATACCATATGTTATTATCTAATAAAAATCTGTTTCTAAAATTGATGTAAATCATCAAAATTCCAAAAAACAAATTTGTTAGATTTTATATCCAAAGGTTTAATTCTAAATTTATCAAATAAATACCTATCAATAATGTTTTGTTGAAATAACAAACACAGCACTCTGTTTCTACGATATAACGTTAATTCTGGATTCTTAAAAGGATTATATAATGAAGCACCTTTTACCATACCTACTAATAAAGCATATTGATCCAGCCTCAACTCATTAATAGGTCGATCAAAATAATAAATACTTGCTAAAGGAAATCCACGAATCTGTTTATTTCCACTTTGTCCTAAATAAATTTCATTTAAATATAATTCAAGTATTCTATTTTTACTATATTTAAAATCTAAAATTAACGCCATATATATCTCATTAAATTTTCTCCATACAGTACGTGCATTAGTTAAAAATAAATTTTTAATCAATTGCTGAGTTAATGTACTACCACCCTGCATTATATGACCAAAAACTATATTTGTTAAGAAAGCTCTAAAAATAGCATATAAACTTATTCCACTATGATTATAAAAATCTTTATCTTCAATGGCTAATAAAGATTTAATTAATATTTTAGGAAAATTATTTTTAGATAAAAATAAATATTTTTCTCCTTTAAAAACTTTTATCATAGAAATTAATTGAGAATCTAATCGTAATTCATTAAAAATTTTATTTTGAGATAAATTTATAATTTTAACTAATTTATTTTTGTTAAAAATCAATTTAACAACTATTTTTTTTTCAAAACCATTTAAAAAATAAAAAGATCTCCTAATTAAAATTAGAGAATGTTCATATACTAAAAATTCTCCAGACATAGACAAATAACTAACTTGTTTATATCGATTATTTTTTAACATTAAGACAATTTCATTTTTATTATAACAATCACCTACTTTTAAGGTAATAATCCTACTATAAGCTGAAACTGGTACTTTCCATATTTTATCACATAATAATATATTAATTTTCAAATCTAAATAAATTCCATATAAAATTATTACCAACAAAAAAATAAAAAATAAACAAAAAATTTTTACATTCCATTTTAAATTTATTTTAAACACACTAGGCACCCATTATTATATTAAAGTTACTTATTCTTATTCTTAAAATAAAACTTTAAATAAATAATATAAATTAATAAACTATCTAATATATTTAAAATATCTAAAAACAATCATTTTATAATTTATTTTAAAATATTTTAACTTTTATACTCAAATTCTAAAAAAATAAAATTAATAAATTTAGTATGATATATAAATCATATATAAAATTTTTAAAAACTCACCACAAAGAATTCATATAAAAAAAGGGCCGATAGGGATATTCGGTAATTTAAATAAAGAAGAATATGTAACTTGAACTAAATATAATCCATTAGGTTTGACTGTTAAAATAGAAAAATTTTTATTTTTAGACTTTAAAATATCTTTTATCCAAAAATCTTTTTTTCTAGAAGTACCTACCTCCAATAAACATCCAACAATCTTTCTTACCATATGATGTAAAAAAGAATTAGCAATAATATCTATTATTACTAAATTACGTTGTACTCTAAAAATATTTAAATATAAAATTCTTCTAATAGGAGTATTAGATTGACATCTACTAGATCTAAATGCAGTAAAATCATGTTCTCCTACTAAATATTTTGCTGCCAAATTCATACTTGTAATATTTAATTTTTTATAGAAATAATATAATCCCTGATAAAAAATTGATGATCGGTAGTAATGATTGTATATAACATATCGATATCGACGAGATAACGCACTATAACGTGCATGAAAATCGTCAGGCACATCATGTTTCCATATTACTGAAATATCATTAGGTAAATAGCTATTTACACCAATGACCCAAGAATAATTACTTCTAATAGCATAAGTATAAAAATGTACTACTTGTCCAGTACTATGAACACCTGCATCAGTTCTTCCTGCGCAATATACTCGAATAGGATGATCAGCTATAATAGATAATGCAAATTCTATTTTTTCTTGAATATTTGATGCAAAACTTTGATATTGCCATCCATGATAAGCACTACCATTATATTCAATACCTAAAGCTACTTTAAAAATTTTTTTTTTCATTTGATTTAAATAAAAAAATAAATTCAGTTAAAATTGTAAAATGGTTTTATGTAATTAAAAAAAAACAAATAATTTTAATCACATGTTACGTATTAATTACATAAAATGAAATATAGTTGTTAAAATTTATAAAAAATATATACTTTTATATTATCAAAAATACTAAAAAATAGAAAGTACGAAAAAAATTATATAATCCTCAACAACAAATTAATATAATTTCAAAATGAGATATAACCTTATGCAACAAAAAAATAATAAAAAACAATCATCATTAAATATATTATTTATAGCAGGAGTACAACCTTATCAAAATGAAAAACATGAAAAATATATGAATCCTAAACAAATTTATCATTTTAAAAAAATACTTATTGCTTGGAAAAATCAATTAAAAACAGATATCTCTACAACGCAACTAAATATACAAGATAAAGCCACAAATTATCCTGATCCAATAGATAGAGCTGTACAAGAAGAAGAATTTAGCTTCGAATTACGTCATCGAGATAGAGAAAGAAAATTAATAGAAAAAATTGAAAAAACACTTTATAAAGTAGAAACAAAAGAATTTGGATATTGCGATGCATGTGGAATAGAAATAGGAATTAAAAGACTCGAGGCTAGACCAACAGCTAATTTATGTATAGATTGTAAAACACTTTCCGAAATTCGTGAAAAACAAACACAAGGATAAAAAATATAAAAAATAATACACTTTTAGTGAACGGGAAATTACCCGTTTCACTTCTAATAAATAACACTTAAATATTAATAATTCAGTTATTTTTATAATCTAATTTCATTAACAATTGTTCATATTATTAACATTTAAACAATTCAATTAAAAAAAAATAGTATAATTAAACTATAATTAAAAATTTTTAAGTACATTTACAAAACATTTATTAACAATTCTAAAGACTGATAAAATAATTTATAATAAATATAATTTTAAAATTTATTTTATAAGATATAAAATTAATTAACAAATTTTTAAAATCAATTCAATAAAATTAAAAATATATTTTTTATGTTATAAAAAATTAATTTCTAAATAAAATTTTTATTGTTAAAAAATGTTCTCAACATTAAAAACCAAAATAATTTTTAACAATTCTTTAAAATAAAATTACACTATTTTTAAAATCGACATTTAATCTTATACTAAATAACAGAATTTCTAAATAAATATAATTATTTCCTTTAAAAAAAAACATAATAATATTAAAATTCTATTTATAATTATTATTAACAAATATATTAAAAATTAATAAAAACATACTCTTAAATATTTATTACATTAATACAATCTAAAATTTATATTTAAATTAATCTTTATTATTAAAATAATCACAAAAAAATAGTACAAAAATCTAAAAAAAACTAAATTAGAATTAATGCTTACACTTTAATCAGTGTGAGCTTTTTTAATATAAATATGTTAGAGAATAAATAAATATGAAAATACTTAAATTTGGCGGAACTTCATTATCTAACGCAAAAAATTTTTTCAATGTGGTAACTATTATCGAAAAAAAATCACAAACAGAACAAGTTGCTGTAGTATTATCAGCACCAGAAAAAATTACTAATTTATTAGTATCCACCATCGATAACCGAAAAGACAAAAAAAAAATTTCAATTATAATTGACGAAATCAAAAATTTTTTTTTAAAATTAGTTTATGATATTAAACAAATAGAAAAAAAAATTATTGATACAAAAATTCTAGAAATAATTAATAACAAATTTTTAAAACTTAACCATCTATTTCAAGAAATTTATTTTTTAAAAAAATGTCCAGATAATATTAAAGCTAAAATAATTTGTTTAGGAGAATATTTATCTGTTGCTATTATTAATGTAATTTTAAAAGCAAAATTACATAATATTACAATCATTAATCCTGTTAAAAAATTTTTAGCAAAAGGAAATAATTATCTAAATGCTAGCATAGATATAAAGATATCTCAGTCCAAAATTCATTCTATGAATATCCCAAAAAACCATATAATTCTAATGGCTGGTTTCACAGCTGGAAATAAAAAACAAGAAACAGTAATACTAGGAAGAAATGGATCAGATTATTCTGCAGCTATATTATCAACATGCTTCAAAAATAGTACGTGTGAAATTTGGACAGACGTAGATGGAATATATACATGTGATCCAAAAATAATTTCTAATGCTAAATTATTGCCAACTCTATCTTATCAAGAAGCAATAGAACTATCCCATTTTGGAGCTAAAGTTTTACATCCAAGAACTATATATCCATTAAAAAAATATAACATTCTATGCAAAATAAAAAATACACATAATCCATCAGCTATTGGAACTAAAATTGTACATAATAACTATAATAATGAATGTAATTCTATAAAAGGTATTACTTATCTTAACGATGTTACCATGTTTATAATTTCTAGTTATAATAGAAATACTATGATAGATGTGATTCCAAGAATCTTCTCTTGTATATCGTTAGCTAAAATTTGGGTTATTATAATAAATCAAGCAAGTGCCAACAACTCAATTAGTTTTTGTATACTTACTACTGAATCTAAAAAAACTTTAGATGTATTAAACAATACATTTGAATTCGAATTAAAAAATAAATTATTAAAACCCATAAAAATAATAAATAAATTAGCAACTATTTCTATTGTAAATTCAAATACACAATCAGAAACTGAAATTTCTAAAAAAATTTTTTCATCACTTAAAAAAGTTAATATAAACACCATTGCAATTTCAAAAGGATCATCAAAACTTTCCATTTCTATAGTAATAAAAAACAAAAACGTCATCTTAGGAATGAGAGCTATACATCAAGAAATATTTAGCAATAAAAATACTATTGAAATATTTTTAATTGGCATAGGTGGAATTGGAAAAACATTTTTACAACAACTAAAAAAACAAACACAATATCTACATTCTAAAAATATATTTCTTAAAATTATTGGAATATCAAATTCTAAAAACTGCATTATAAATCCAAATGGACTAAATCTAAAAAATTGGGAAGAAAATATAAACAAAATTCAACATCCATTTAATCTTCAATATTTACTTAACAAGATAAAAAATCATTATTTAATTAATCCAACAATAATAGATTGTACATCAAATCAAAATATAGCAAATCAATATGTATCCTTTATCAATGCTGGATTTCACGTTGTTACTCCAAATAAAAAAGCTAATACTTCAAATTTAATCTACTATAAAAAAATAAGATCAGCATTAATAACATCTAAAAAAAAATTTTTTTACGATACCAATGTAGGAGCAGGACTACCTGTAATAGAAAATCTAAAACAACTACTAAATACCGGAGATAAGTTAATACATTTTAAAGGAATTTTGTCAGGATCATTATCATTTATTTTTGGTCAATTAGAAGATGGTATCACATTATCTCAAGCCACAAAAAAAGCGCAAACTCTAGGATTAACTGAACCACATCCAAAAGACGATCTATCTGGAATTGATGTCGCACGAAAACTATTAATCTTAGCTAGAGAAGTAGGATATGAACTAGAATTAAAAGATATAAAAATTGAACCTCTATTGCCCAAAGAACTTTATAAAATATCCAACGTAAATGATTTTATAATTAAACTAAAAGATTTAGATGAAACATTTTTAAATAAAGTTAAAAAAGCAAAAAAATCAGGCAATCATTTAAAATTTATTGGAATAATAAACAAAGATGGAAATTGTCAAGTTAAATTAGATGAAGTTCATAAAAATGATCCATTATATAACGTTAAAAATGGAGAAAATGCATTAGTATTTTATAGTAAATACTATCAACCACTTCCGCTAATTTTAAGAGGTTACGGAGCTGGAAACAACGTAACAGCATCAGGTATATTTTCTGATGTACTTCGAATATTATCATAATATACAAGGAAAATTAAAAATGATAAAAGTTTATGCTCCTGCATCCATTGGAAATGTAGGAGTAGGTTTTGATATTCTAGGTGCAGCTATTGCACCAATAGATGGCTCTTATTTAGGAGATTTCATAACTATTACTACTGCCAAAAAATTTAATTTAATAAATAAAGGTATATTTTCATATCAATTACCTGTTGATGTTAATAAAAATATAGTATGGAAATGTTGGAATCTGTTTTGTTCTATATTAAAAAGAACTCTTCCTATTTCAATTATTCTTGAAAAAAACATGCCTATAGGATCAGGTTTAGGATCGAGTGCTTGTTCTATTGTAGCGACAATAGTTGCTATGAACAAATTTTTTAATAATCCTATTAATAATATTAAACTACTAAAACTAATGGGGAAATTAGAAGGAGAAATTTCAGGAAGTACACATTATGATAATGTTGCTCCAGCATATTTAGGAGGACTACAATTAATTATAAAAAAAAATAATATAATATGTCAAAATATATCAATTTTTAAAGATTGGTTTTGGATTATTGCCTGGCCAGGTCTAAAAGTATCCACAGAAAAAGCCAGGAATTTATTACCATTAAAATACAGCAAAGAAATCTGTATACAACATAGCCAAAATTTGGCTGGATTCATTCATGCTATATATACCAATCAACCACGTCTTGCTTCAATGTTAATAAATGATGTCATTGCTGAACCTTACAGAATGAAATTACTTCCTAATTTTATAGAAACAAAGCAAAAAATTAAAAATATAGGAGCAATTGCATGTGGAATTTCTGGATCAGGACCTACAATTTTTGCAATTTCAGATAATCTAAACGTTTCTAATAAAATTTCTAAATGGTTAACTAAAAATTATCTTCAAAACGATCAGGGATTCGTTCATATTTGTAAGTTAGATACCATTGGAGCTCGTACTATAGGACTATAAATGAAATTATATAATCTTAAAAACAATAACGAAATAGTTAATTTTTCTCAAGCTGTAAAATTGGGTTTAGGTAAAAATCAAGGATTATTTTTCCCTAAAAAATTACCAATCCTCAACAACGAAGACCTTACACAACTACTCAACATGAATTTTTTAAAACGTAGTAGTAAAATTCTATCCATGCTGATTGGAAATGAAATTAATTATTATAAATTACAAACACTGGTCAAAAATGCATTTTCGTTTACAGCACCTAAAATAGTATTTGTATCTAAAAATATCGCTTGTTTAGAACTATTTCATGGCCCTACCTTAGCTTTTAAAGATTTTGGAGCTAGATTTATGGCTCAAATTATATCTTTTTTAAATTGCGATAAAAATGATACTATTACTATTTTAACAGCTACATCAGGAGATACAGGAGCAGCAGTAGCACATGCCTTTTTTAAAATGAAAAACGTAAGAGTTATTATCTTATATCCAAAAGGAAAAATAAGTCAATTACAAGAAAAATTATTTTGTACTCTAGGTGAAAACATTACAACTATTTCAATCAACGGAAGTTTTGATGAATGTCAAAATCTAGTTAAACAAGCATTCAACGATATCGAATTAAAAAAAGAAATAGGTTTAAATTCAGCAAATTCTATTAATATTAGTCGACTATTAGCACAAATTTGTTACTATTTCGAAGCGTTTTCCTTAATAAATAAAAAACAAAAAAATAATTTAATCATCTCTGTACCATGCGGGAATTTTGGAAATCTAACAGCTGGACTATTATCGAAATCATTAGGATTACCTATAAAATCATTCATTGCATCTACAAATTTAAACGATACAGTTCCACGCTTTCTTAAAACAGGTGTTTGGAAACCTTATCCTACCATATCTACTATTTCCAATGCTATGGACATTAGTCAACCTAACAATTGGATAAGAGTAGAAGAATTATTTAAACGAAAAAAATGGTTGTTACAAGATTTAAAATTCAAAAGTATATCAGATGAACTAACTAAAGACAGTTTAAAGGAATTAGCTCAATTAGGTTATATATCAGAACCTCATGCAGCAATAGCATATTATACATTAAAACATAAATTAAAAAAAAATGAATTTGGATTGTTTTTAGGAACAGCTCATCCTGCAAAATTTAAAAACACTATAGAAAAAATATTAAATATTAACTTGTTGTTACCATCAGAACTACGTAATCCAATTAAACTACCACTCTTATCCTACAATATAAATCCAGATTTTGTAAAATTAAGAAACTTCTTACTAACAAAATAATCTAGTTATTTTATAGAGAGAGATTTTCTCTCTATATACAAATAAAATTACGAAAAATAATACTCATATAAAAATTTACACTTTATATAAAACGTAAACAATATCACCATCACAAATAAAATATTTCTTTCCTACTGTTTTCATTTTTCCTAATTTTTTAGATTGTTTATCACCATATTTAATAAAATCACAATAAGAAATTATCTGAGCTCTAATAAAACCCCTACTAAAATCAGAATGAATACATTTTACAGATTTATAAATAAACGAATTTTTAGTAGTTATCCAAGCTCTAACTTCTTTAGAGCCTGCTGTAAAAAAAGTCACTAAATTTAATGAATGAAATCCTAACAAAAAAATTTCATTTAATTTTTCATTGATTATATTTTTCTTAGAAAATAAAGTATTTTTATTCAATAAATTATCTTGCAAAATATCATTCATTTCATCTAAAAATATCTTAACTACTGCAGCATTACATTCACCTCGTATAAAATTAATAGTTTCTTTTTCATATATATTATTAAACATACTTTCTCTATTCATATTTAAAATATATATCATAGGTTTTAATGTAATTAATCTTAAATGATTTACTAAAAAAAAATCTTCTGTTGTTAAATTTAAAGATCTTAAACTTCTATTTCGTTCTAAATGATCAATAAAACGCTTTAACATTAATATTTCTTTTTTAATCTTTGAATTTGTATCAAATAAATTTATTTTTTTAAGTTTAATAAGTCTATTATGACATACTTCAAGATCTGCTAATATAAGCTCTAAATTAATAACATTAATGTCTTGTATAGGTTCTATCTTTCCATAAATATGAGTGACATTATCATTTTTAAAACAACGCACAACATGAAGTATAACATTAGTATCTTTAATATGATCTAAAAACTGATTACCTAATCCTTCACCTTTATGTGCATTTTTTACTAATCCAGCAATATCTACTAATTCAATAATAATTGGAATAACTTTATCTGATAAAACTATTTTAGAAAGTTTAAAAAGACGACTATCAAAAATTGGAACTTTACCAATATTAGGTTTAATAGTACAAAAGGGAAAATTTTCTGCTGGAATTTTTAATCTAGTTAATACATTAAAAATAGTAGACTTTCCTACATTAGGTAAACCTACTAAACCAAATTTCACTTCCATAATATATTTAACCTTACTATAACAAATATCATTTATAGTTTTCTATTAAAATCAAGTCTCAAATTAATATCTAAAATACTATTCATAGAAATATTATTATCATTTTCTATTAAATAACAAAAAGTATTTATTGAATTATATATCGATTGTTTAATTAATATTAATTCAGATTTTGTAGGTCTAGATAAAACAAAATTTGAAATTTTTTCATATATGTTTTTAGGTCGACCAATACCAATTCTAACTCTTAAAAAATTTATATTACTACCTAATATAGAAATAATATTTCTCAGTCCATTATGTCCATTATGAGAACATCCTAATTTAAATTTTAAAACACCTGGCATTAAATCTAATTCATCATGTACTACTAATATTTCATTTAATTTTATATTATAATATTTTAATATAGAAGATACTGATACACCACTTAAATTCATAAACGTATTTGGAATCAATAAATAGATCTCTTTAGACAAGAGATCGATTTTAGAAAAATAACCTAAAAATTTTTTATTTTTTTTTAATTTTTTATTATATTTAAAAGCTAATTCTTGAATAAACCACGCCCCAATATTATGACGAGTATGATCATATTTTTCAATTGGATTAGCTAAACCAACTATTAATTTAACTCTCTTCAAATATTTTTCCATTTTAAAAAAAATATAAATTTATTTATTCTATATCAAAAATATATTAACATAACACTGTCACTTTTAAATATTTTAAAACTATAAGCGTTAAATTTATTTTTCAAAAAATCTAGTACTAATTTCATCCCAATTAACTACGTTCCAAAATGAATTAATATAATCTATACGATTATTTTTGTATTTTAAATAATATGCATGTTCCCATAGATCTAAACCTAAAATAGGTTTTCCTGAAACACCTGATATTTTTATTCCCATCAATGGATTATTTTGATTAATAGTTGAAGCAATATATAAAGTATTATCATCCCGCTTAATTAACCATATCCAACCAGAACCAAAATGATTCATAGCTTTCTGTTCAAAAGCATTTTTAAAACTCTCAAATGATCCAAAATTTTTCTTTAATACATCTTCAAAATCACAATTTAAAATAGAATTAGTTTTTAACCCAGTCCAAAATAAAGTATGGTTAAGATGTCCTCCGGAATTATTTTGTAGTGATAATTTATTGTCAATAACCATTATATTTAAATTTGAAACTAATTCCTGAATAGATAAATTGCAATAAGAAGTATTTATAAGAATATTATTGGTATTATTTATATATGTTTGATGATGTTTAGTATGATGAATTCTCATTGTTTCTTCATCAAAATGTGGTTCTAAAGCATCATAAGAATATTTTAATGACGGTAATTTATACACCATATTTCAAGCACCTCTTTTATTTTTTACACAAACAAAGATCAACCTATAAATAAAATTCTAAACTCTAATTTAATAACATAAAATTTTATTTATTTAATAAATTAAAGTCTATAGTATCAATATTACCATTTAAATTCTATAAATTTTATAGTAAAATTAAAATATATTTTATATAAAAATATAAACATCTTTAATAAATTTTTAAAAATGAGACTCTACATGCAATATAATAATTCAAATTATTTTTTAAGAAAAAGATTTAGAACATTTTATCCAGTAGTACTGGATATAGAAACAGCAGGATTTAATCCAAAAACCGATGCTATATTAGAAATAGCTATTATGACACTTAAAATGAATAAATTAGGATTTCTAGAAAAAGAACATTTATTACATTTTCATATTAAACCTTTTAAAGGAGCTAAAATAGATAAAAATTCAATTTTATTTCATGGAATAGATCCATTTAGCCCACTCAGAGGTGCAGTTAGCGAATATAAAGCTCTTAATTCTATATTTAATTTAATTAAAAAAGAAATTAAATTAAATAAATGTACAAAAAGTATTATAGTTGCTCATAATGCCATTTTTGACTATAATTTTTTAACTGCTGCTATAACACGAACAGGAATAAAAAACAATCCTTTTCACTCATTTGTTATATTTGATACAGCTACATTAAGTGGATTAGCATTAGGTCAAACCGTTCTTGCACGCGCTTGTAAATCAATTGGATTAACTTTTGATAATAATCAAGCGCATTCTGCTTTATATGATACACAAAAAACAGCCGAATTATTTTGTTTAATTGTAAATCGATGGAAAACATTGGGCGGTTGGCCACCCAATGATAGAAATCATACTAAATTACTTGACTAGCTGATAATTCATTCATACACAATTTTATTATAATTTTATAAAAATAAATAAATATCCGATATATTATTCATTTTTATTAATATTTTTTTCTGTGCTACTGTTAGTAATAAGTCGTTTTAATTCTCCTGTTTCAAATAATTCTAAAATAATATTACACCCACCAATTAACTCTTCATTTATCCATAATTGAGGAAAAGTAGGCCAATTAGAATATTTAGGTAATTCTAGCCTAATATCTGGATTTTCAAGGACATCTACGTATGCAAATTTTTTCCCACATTTAGAAAGTGCTTCAATAGCTTGAGAAGAAAATCCACAACTAGGAGAATTAGGAGATCCTTTCATATAAATTATAATTGGATTCACTTTAATTTGATTTTTAATCTTTTTTATAACATCATTCATATGAATTAATAACCTCTCTACTATCCATTTAAAAAATTATATTATTTGATATATAACAAACAGTTGAAAATTATTTAAATATGTTGTATAATTCAATGATTTTTATAATTAATTAGGGGCTGATGTTGGATTCGACAGAATTATTGAAAACTGCAGTGCATGTCGAGGAATGGTTTGCCTCGTTAAAAAGCCATAAAAAAATAGTAGCAAAACAAGAAAAATACGCTTTAGCAGCCTAATAATCTGTATAAAGCCCTTCTTTTTTATAACTTTTCTCTTGAAGTTTAAACTGAAAATATAAGAAGGTCAATTTAAAAGAGATCGCAAAATAAATTTATTTTGAAAATTTATATTGCTAAATAATACTTTCAGAATATATATCTATAATTTGTCTATAAATTCATAGATACAAAAAAAAAATATAGACTAAACATGTAGTACTAACGTCGTAAAAATTTTGGACGCGGGTTCGATTCCCGCCAGCTCCAACTAAATTTACATTTATAATAATTAATCTAATAAATAAAACTATAATTTTAATTTATTACATACACTTTTTAGACCAATTCAATTTAGAATTTAAAGTGTCAAAATAATTATAGTTTTTAGGATGTAATAAATGTAAAAAATTTTTACTCTTACTTATAAAAATATTATCGTTTTCACTGACTGAAACAACCGTTTGACTATCACAACTAATTTTAAATTCAAAATCTAAATTGCTAACCACCTTAAAAAAAATAACACTGGAACTATCAATTACTAATGGACGAGAAGATAAAGTGTGTGGAAACATAGGAACTAATACCATTGCTTCTAAAGAAGAAACAAGAATCGGCCCTCCAGCTGATAAAGAATATCCAGTTGATCCAGTAGGAGTAGCAATAATTAATCCATCTGCTCTTTGAGCAAAAGAAAATTCGTTATTTATATAAACTTCAAAATCAATCATATAAGCAACATTTCCAGAATGCAGCACGACTTCATTTATAGCTTGATTTATCAAATAAGAACCATCATCTTTAATAACTTTGAGTTCTAATAAAAAACGTTGTTCTACAAAATACTTTCCAGAAAGAACTTGAAATAGCTGTTGCAATGCAGTATCAGGATTCAAATCAGTTAAAAATCCTAATGTACCACGATTAATCCCAATTATTTTAATATCATAATAAGATAAAACACGAGACGCTCTTAACATATTCCCGTCCCCACCAACTACTATTGCTAAATCGCATTTAATACCTATATTATCTAAAGAATCGATATTTATATCTTTTAATTTTAATTTAGATGCAACTTCATGTTCAAAAATTACATTGTAACCCTGATTTATCAACCAACTATATAAAAATTTATGCGTATTTAATGCTTGACGGTGACGAGGACAACCAATAATACCAATAAAATTAAAGTATTGTTTCACAAAAATAGTTTCCTTATAATAAATTGTATTCAACATACAAAATATAAACATGAAATACTGTATATCTTGTTTTTATAATAAGCAAACAAAAAATAATATTAATACTAAAGGAATACATATGAATGACATAATTAAAAAAAAAAAATCTATTAATCTTAAAGAACAAGATTATAAAAGTAATAAAAACGTAGTTGAAGATGAAAAGAATAAAAAACAAATATACGAAAAAAATATTAATGAACTAAACAAAAAAATACTAAAAATTAAAAAAAAAATTCATGATATAAACATAAGAGAACAAGCTGAAATAGAAAATATAAAAAAAAACCATCAAAAAAAAATAACAGAAATAAAAAACATAAAACTTAAAAACTTTTTCAAAGATTTAATTCCAATTATTGATAATTTTAAAAAGATAAATAAAAATGTTAATGAAACAGGTATTAAAGACCATAATATGATTCAAGGAATTCCATTAATATTAAAATCTCTACTAACTATTACTAATAAATTTGGATTAAAAGAAGAAGGAAGCCAAGGACATGTCTTTAATTTTTTATTACATAAAACTAAACAAAATACAAAAATTTTAGATTCCAAAAAATATTATATAACTGATGTACTACAACATGGATACACTTTAAATAATAATATTATTAGAAAAGCTCTAGTTGAAATATCAAATAAAAAAAATAATACTTAAAATACTCATATTATATTTCTGAATAAATTCAAAAAAAACAAAACACATCAATACCAATAACATTAAAAACTAAAATAACCAATTAATAGGACTTTTTTTTTGACGAATTAAAATTTTATTTGTTTTTGAAAAATGGCGGCATCCAAAAAATCCTCGATGTACTGACAATGGTGATGGATGTGACGCCAAAAAAACATGATGCTTACTTTGATCTATTAAACACAATTTTTTCTTTGCTTTATCTCCCCATAATAAAAACACTATACCATCACAATACAAGCTAATATATTTTATAACTTGATCAGTAAAAATTCCCCATCCTAATTTTTCATGAGATCCGGGTTGTTCTGATACCACCGTCAACACCGAATTTAACAATAAAACTCCTTGATATGCCCACGATTCTAAACAACCATGTGAATAAATATGATTGCATCCTAAATCATTAATTATTTCTTTTTGAATATTTTTCAAAGAAGGAGGAATAGAAACATGTTTTTCTACAGAAAATGATAAACCATTAGCTTGATTAAATTTATAATAAGGATCTTGTCCAAGTATAACTACTTTAATATTTTTAAATTGAGTACATGAAAACGCGTTGAATACTTTTCCTTTAGGCGGAAAAACTAACTTACTTAATCTCTCTTTAGCTAACTTTTTAATAATATTAGTAAAATAATTTTTTTTTTTTCACTGCTTAATATATCAAACCAAGTAAAATACGCACGATTATTCATAATATACCTAACATACAACTGTCTAATATAAAACATTATTTTCATTATTCTATAAATAGAATATATCTACATGTTTAATTATTTATATTCTTTTAATATATAATTAACTATATAATATCAAATTTTAGATTTAATCTCTATCTTTATATAAATAAAATACTTTTTCAATTTATTGTTAAATTAAATATGATATACTAATATTTATATTCATATCAAAATGGAGATTCAAAAAATATGGTTTTAGTAACCTATCCAGCACCAGACTTTACAGCACCAGCTATCTTACCGAATGGAACTATAAATAACAATTTCAATTTTAAAGAATTTACCAATAATAAAACTACTATATTATTTTTTTGGCCTATGGATTTTACATTCGTATGCCCATCAGAAATTATAGCATTTAATCAAGCTCTTCCTGAATTTAATCAACGAAACGTAAAACTTGTTGGCGTTTCCATTGATTCAATCTATGCACATCAAGAGTGGAAAAAACAATTAACAAATAACAAAAAAATAAAAGAAATAAGTTTTACTATGGTGTCAGATATAAAACGAGAAATACAGCGTTCATACGGAATTGAACACCAAAAATTAGGAATCGCATTAAGAGCTACATTTTTAATTGATAAGAATAGAATTATTCGTCATCAAGTAGTAAATGATCTACCATTTGGTAGAAACATACAAGAAACTGTTCGAATGATAGATGCACTGCATTTAAACGAACAACATGGAGAAATATGTCCTGCTAATTGGGAAAAAGGCCAAATGAGCATGCAAGCAACAAAAGAAAGTGTTGCAAAATACCTAGATATGATTTCTTCTAATACAATCTATTAATTTAGAAAAATCTTTAAAACTATACTTGTTTATAAAATAATAAAACTACTAAAAACCAGCATAAAAAAATTTGTTGCTGGTTTTATAAAATTTAATTAAACAAATCATTACTACTTTTTTTATTTCTAACATTAAATATAATAAACCACAAATTAATCTATTTTATACTTAAAAATAAAACCAAAAACTATATTTTTATCTTATATAAAAGTTTCGTCATCAACATCACTGAAACTATCGCTAGAATCATTACTATTATCTTCATGACTACTTACAACATTATAAAAGTTATTATTGTCATCACGATTATTAATAACATTTTCGCTATAATTTTGTAAAGAATCAGAATGATTATTGTATTCAAAATTATTACGATTATCTAAAATTTTCTCATTACTATCTTGTTCACCTTCATTTTTTAAATCTTCTACAAAAGTATGATCTTCTCGAGAAGAATTATCTCCAAAAAAATTATCTTCTTTATCATGAGAATTAAAAAATGAAAAAGATTCATTTTCAGAATTTACATAAACAGGAGAAAAATCATCTCTACTAATATGACTAATGATTTCTTCTTCAGGTCTTTTGTTTTGAAATAAATTCATTAAAACATTAGCCATTACCATACCACCAGCTACACCTGCTGCTGTTTGTAAAGAACCACTGAGAAAACTAGACATAGGAGAAGACACATTAGAAGCAGCTGAAGTATAACCACCACCAACACCACCCGTTACAGGGGAAGAAACTCTTCCAAAATTAGATGATGGTGACTCTAAATTTCCATTATTACAACCAGTGTTAGATGATAAATTAGAAGGAATATTTTTACAATTATCACTTGTTAATTTCTGACTATTGTAATTTTTTAACTTCTTTTTAGATTTAAATAAACCCGATAAAAAACCAGATGATTTATCTTTAATATCTGTTTCTTTCAAAGATATTTTCTTTTCTAATTCAGAATTTTTCTCACTTAGTTTTTTTATTGCAGTTTCTTGAATTAAAATCGTTTGAACCATATAATAAGATACATTACTATATTTTTTAAACAAATCACTTATCAATTTTTCAGCTTCATTATCTCTGTTTGGAAAATCATGTTCAGTTTTATGAAACCGTACAAACAAGTTCTCTATTAACCTTTGTTCTTCACTATTCATAATAAAAAACCTCATTTTATAAAAAAAACATACTTTTTTTTATTACTTAAATAGAGTCAATAAAATGGTTAAATTAAAGCATATTTTTTAAATTTAAAAAAATTTAAAATAACATTTACATATTAAAAAAATTAAAAATATTTAACAGTTTATCATACATTATATCAAAATGTAATACAACATCTTTATAAATGAACAATAATACATGATAAAATATTTGTTATAATTCACTACTCTCAATAAAAACAATAAGTATTTTTTTAAATAAAAACTATTTATTTTTAAAATATTAAGGTACAAAATACTTACAATAATATCTTTTAATATATACTTTAATATTATTTAATTAAAATTAAATTACTTCAAAATAAAATCCTTAGAGAAAAACTTCATGCAAGATATTGCCAAAGAAATTATAAAAATAAATCTAGATGATGAACTAAAACAATCATATTTAGATTATGCTATGTCAGTTATTATTGGACGAGCTTTACCCGATGTACGAGATGGTTTAAAACCTGTTCATAGAAGAATATTATTTGCTATGAAAATACTAAACAATGATTGGAATAATAAATATAAAAAATCTGCAAGAATAGTAGGTGATGTTATCGGAAAATATCATCCACATGGAGATTCAGCTGTATATGATACAATAGTAAGAATGGCACAACCTTTTTCATTAAGATATACATTAATTGATGGACAAGGTAATTTTGGATCTATAGATGGTGATTCAGCAGCAGCAATGAGATATACAGAAATAAAAATGTCTAAAATTGCATATGAATTACTAAGCGATTTAGATAAAGATACAGTTCCATTTTCCCCTAATTATGACGAAACAGAAAAAATTCCAGACGTTTTACCAACAAAAATCCCTAATCTACTTATCAATGGATCTTCTGGAATAGCAGTAGGAATGGCTACTAATATACCACCCCATAATCTTACAGAGATTATCAATGGATGTTTAGCTTATATTGATAACGAAAATATTTCTCTTCAAGAACTTATGCAACACATACCAGGACCTGATTTTCCTACAGCTGGATTAATCAATGGAATAAACGGAATAGAAGAAGCATATCGCACTGGTAAAGGAAAAATTTATATTCGAGCTAAAAACAAAATAGAAATCCACCAAAAAACAAAAAAAGAATCTATAATAATTTCAGAATTACCTTATCAAGTCAACAAGGCGCGAGTTATAAAAAAAATAGCTGATTTAGTCAAAGAGAAAAAAATAGAAGGTATTAGTACATTACGAGATGAATCAGACAAAGATGGAATGAGAATTGTAATTGAAGTTAAAAAAGAAATGAAATCAG
This sequence comes from Buchnera aphidicola (Chaetogeoica yunlongensis), assembly GCA_039829965.1. NCBI lineage: Bacteria > Pseudomonadati > Pseudomonadota > Gammaproteobacteria > Enterobacterales > Erwiniaceae > Buchnera > Buchnera aphidicola. The sequence continues at coordinate 189,500 of CP139909.1, read as the reverse complement.
AAATTATTTTAAATAAACTTTTTTCTTTAACACAATTAGAAACATCTTTTGGAATTAATATGGTAGCATTAATTTATGGTCAACCTAAAATAATGACATTGAAAGAAATATTATATGCTTTTATAAATCATAGAAGAAAAATAATTTCTCGAAGAAGTCTTTTTGAATTAAAAAAAATACAAAAAAAGATACATATACTTGAAGGATTAATGATATCTTTAGAAAATATTGATATAATTATAAACTTAATAAAAACTTCATCTACATTAACCGAAGCTAAAAAAAAATTAAAGAAAAAAAATTGGTATTCTAAAAACTCAAAATACATAAAAATAATAAAAAATAATACTTTTTCTTCTGAATTTTATAAAACATCATTTCTCTCCATACAGCAAGAAATATTAATATTCACTAAAGAACAAATTCAAGCTATTCTAGATTTGCGTCTTCAAAAATTAACTAATCTAGAATATTCAAAAATAATTTCTGAACACCACAAACTTTTTAGAAAAGCACAAAATTTAAATAATATTTTACAAAATTCATTTGAACTAACTAAAATTATGAAAAATGAATTAATAAATATAAAAAATAGCTTTGGAGACAAACGACGTACAAAAATAAATATCAACTACTCCGATATTAATGTTTCAGATATGATTAATAAAGAAAATGTAATTATTACATTATCATATTCTGGATACGTAAAATATCAACCACTATCTAGTTACGAAGCACAAAAAAGAGGAGGAAAAGGAAAATTAGCAGTTAAAACTAAGGAAGAAGATTTTATAGCCAATTTACTAGTAGCTAGTACTCATGATACTATACTATGCTTTTCTAGTAAAGGAATTCTATATTGGATGAAAGTTTATCAATTACCGGAAGCTAGCAGACATGCACGTGGACGCCCTATTGTAAATCTATTACCTCTACAACCAAAAGAAAGAATTACAGCAATACTACCCATTCCAAAATACAAAGATAACATAAACATATTTATGGCAACTGCTCAAGGAATAGTAAAAAAAACTAGTTTATATGAATTCAAAAATCCAAGAACTAAAGGAATCATTGCTATCAGTTTAAAACCAAATGATGAATTAATTGGAGTATCTCTAACGAAAGGTAATGATACCATTATGCTTTTTACAGCTAATGGAAAAGCTGTTCATTTTTCTGAATTATTAGTTCGAAAAATGGGAAGAAATGCTATAGGTGTTAAAGGAATCAAAATAAAAAAATCAGATAAAGTAGTGTCTTTAGTAGTTCCAAAACAAAATGGAAATATATTAATGGTTACAGAACACGGATATGGAAAAAGAACTGAAATACATGAATTTCCTATTAAATCTAGAGCTACACAAGGAAGTATTGCAATAAAAATAACAAAAAAAAATGGAGTTATGATTGGCACCATGCAAGTTATAAATAAAGATCAAATCATGATCATTACCAATGCAGGAACATTAGTACGAACTCGAGTATCAGAAATTGGAATATTAAAAAGAAACACACAAGGAGTAATTCTTATTAGAACCTCCAAACAAGAAAAAGTAGTAGCTCTACAAAAAGCTAATGCACTTTTTTAAAATAAATACTAATATTACATTATACTAAAAACATGATTGTTTTTTTTTAATTAACTAAAATAATTTTTTATACTTCTTATTAATACTAAAAAAATACTTCTTAAACATAATGTATAATATAAAAATCTTGTGTGAAATATTATCAATAAAATAAATTTATATTCTAAATTTTAAATTTGGTAAAACATATGAATCAAATGTTATTTGTTACAAAAAGAAATGGTAAAATAGAATTAATCAACTTAGATAAAATTCATAGAGTTCTAAACTGGGCATCACAAGGATTAGAAAATATTTCCATATCACAAGTAGCACTCAAATCCAGAATACAATTCTATAATAATATCAAAACAACAGTTATACATGAAACAATTATTAAAGCAGCAGCTGATTTAATTTCAGAAAACGCACCAGATTATCAGTACATGGCTGCTAGACTAGCTATATTTCATCTTAGAAAGAAAGCATTCGGACAATTTAATCCACCTACATTATATAACCACGTTAAAAAAATGGTAAAATTGAAAAAGTACGATGCACATTTACTTAATGATTATACTAAAAAAGATTTTTTAATCATGGATAATTTTATCAAACACTATCGAGATATGAATTTTTCATATTCAGGGGTAAAACAGTTAGAAAGAAAGTATTTAATACAAAATAGAATTACTAAAAAAATTTACGAAAGTGCACAATTTTTATATATGTTAATATCTGCTTGCTTGTTTTCAAAATATCCATCAAAAACTAGAATGAAATACATCAAAGACTTCTATAATGCAATTTCTAAATTTAAAATTTCTTTACCAACACCTATTATGGCTGGACTAAGAACACCTACAAAACAATTCAGTTCATGTGTATTAATTGAAACAGAAGATAGTTTAAATTCAATTAATGCAACAACTAGCGCTATTGTTAAATATATTTCTCAAAGAGCAGGAATAGGTATCAACGCAGGAAGAATTAGAGCATTAGGAAGTCCTATTAGAAATGGAGAAACATTTCATACAGGATGTATACCATTTTATAAACACTTTCAAAGCGCCGTAAAATCATGTTCTCAAGGAGGAATAAGAGGAGGTGCTGCAACCATATTTTATCCAATATGGCATCTTGAAATAGAAAATCTACTTGTTCTTAAAAACAATCGAGGAATAGAAGAAAATAGAGTAAGACATATAGATTATAGTGTACAATTAAATAAATTAATGTATAAACGTCTAATATTAGGAAAACATATTACTTTATTTAGTCCTTCAGATGTCCCAAATCTATATGATTCTTTTTTTAATAATCAAAAAAAATTTGAATCTTTATACGTAAAATATGAAAACGACAATACCATTAGACAAAAAAAAGTACAAGCATTATATTTGTTCTCATTAATGATGCAAGAAAGAACTTCAACAGGAAGAATATACATACAAAATGTTGATCATTGTAATTCTCATAGCTCTTTTAATTCAGAAATTGCACCAATACGTCAATCTAATTTATGTTTAGAAATTACTTTACCTACTAAACCCTTAAATGATATCAATGATAAAAATGGAGAAATTTCACTTTGTACTTTATCAGCAATAAATTTAGGATCTATAAAAACACTTACAGATTTATCTGAAATATCTAATTTAATAGTTAGAGCTCTAGACTCAATACTAGATTACCAACAATATCCTATTATAAGCGCTAAAAAATCTGCTTTATCAAGACGAACTCTAGGAATTGGAGTTATAAATTATGCTTATTACTTAGCAAAAAATGGAGTAAAATACTCAGATGGAAGTGCAAATAATTTAACACATAAAACCTTTGAAGCAATACAATACCATCTACTTACAGCATCATATAAATTAGCAAAAGAAAAAGGAACTTGTACATGGTTTAATCATACAAACTATTATAAAGGAATTCTACCTATAGATACATATAAAAAAAGTGTAGATAAGATATGCCAAGAACCGCTACATTTAAATTGGGAAAAACTAAGAAAAAAAATAAAAAAATATGGATTAAGAAATTCTACATTATCAGCACTAATGCCATCAGAAACTTCATCACAAATTTCCAATGCCACTAACGGAATAGAACCTCCTAGAGGATTTATAAGTATTAAAGCATCAAAAGAAGGAATGTTACGACAAGTAGTTCCAGAGTACAAAAATCTAAAAGATAAATACGAATTATTATGGAATATGCCAAATAATACAGGATATTTACAATTAACTAGCATTATGCAAAAATTCATTGACCAATCAATTTCTGTAAATACAAATTACGATCCAAAATTATTTCCTAATAATAAAATCCCCATGAAACAATTAATACTAGATCTATTAACAGCATATAAACTAGGAATAAAAACATTATATTATCAAAATACTCGAGATGGTGCAAAAGACAATCAAACTGATAACATACAATTAAATCATAACCATCATTGTAACGATGGAGCTTGTAAAATATAAATAAAACAAAAAACTTATATTTTATATTTTAAAAACTATAAAATTATTTACATTACCACTACTATCTGGATACATATGGCTTACACTACATTCTCTAAAAATAAAAATGATCAACTGTCAGAACCTATGTTTTTTGGACAATCTGTTAATATTTCAAGATATGATCAACAAAAATATGAAATATTTGAAAAATTAATCGAAAAACAACTATCCTTTTTTTGGAGACCTGAAGAAGTAGATTTATCAAGAGATTTTATAGATTTTCAGAATCTTCCAGAAAATGAAAAACATATTTTTATTAGTAATTTAAAATATCAAACACTATTAGATTCCATTCAAGGAAGAAGTCCAAATATTGCATTGCTTCCTATTGTTTCATTACCAGAGTTAGAAACATGGATAGAAACTTGGTCATTTTCAGAAACTATACACTCTAGATCATACACTCATATTATTAGAAATATTATAAATACACCTTCTTTAGTATTTGATGATATTATCAATAATAAAAATATAGCAAATCGAGCAAAAGATATCTCAAAATACTATGATGATCTCATAGAAATCACTAGTTATTGGCATCTATTTGGTTCAGGATATCATAACCTCAATGGAAAAAAAATAAATGTGAATTTATACGAGTTAAAAAAAAAATTATATCTATGTTTAATTAGCGTAAACGCATTAGAAGCTATTAGATTTTATGTTAGTTTTGCTTGTTCTTTTGCATTTGCTGAAAGAGAAAAAATGGAAGGAAATGCTAAAATAATTCGATTAATTGCAAGAGATGAAGCATTACACTTAACAAGCACCCAACATATTTTAAATATTTTACAAAACGACAAAAATAATGAAAACATGTCAGAAATAACAAAAGACTGTTCAGAAGAATGTTATAATTTATTCATTAGAGTTGCTAATCAAGAAAAAACATGGGCTAAATACTTATTTCAAAACGGATCTATGTTGGGTTTAAATCAAGAAATACTATCTCAATATATCGAATATATTACAAATATTCGTATGAAAGCAATAGGACTACCATTACCATTTAAAATTACATCTAACCCAATTCCATGGATTAATTCATGGCTAATATCAGACAATGTTCAAGTAGCGCCTCAAGAAATAGCTGTCAGTTCATATCTAGTTGGACAAATTAATTCAGAATTTGATAGTTCTGATTTTAAAAAATTTAAACTATAAATAAATATATATGTGTTTTTCAAAAATTAAAATTTTAAATAAAAATAACGTCATTTACTATAAAAAAACAAATATAGCTTTAATTACTATATTTGAAATACACAATATTTTTATAAATTCAGAATGCAGACAAGGTTATTGTGGAACATGTAGAATTCAATTATTAAAAGGGAAAATTATTTACAATAAAAACTTACCATTAGCCTCTTACAAACCTGGTGAAATTTTCCCATGTTGTTGTATAGCTAATGGAAATATTTTAGTAAATTTTTAAAATAAAACACATATTACTACTTAATATATCAAATATTCTACTAAATAATTTTCATTAACATTAAAAATTCACATATTAAATTTTAGTAAATATATTTTTCATAATTTTTATTTTATATTATATTAGATCCAGATTGAACTGCTGTAACTGCAATAGTATAAATTATATCTTGAACTGATGAACCTCTAGATAAATCATTAACTGGTCTATTTATTCCCTGAAGAATTGGTCCAATAGCTATAACTCCAGTAGAACGTTGAACAGCTTTATAAGTAATATTACCAGCATCAAGATCCGGAAATATAAAAATTGTTGCTTTACCAGAAATAAAAGAGTTTGAACATTTAAGTTTAGATACAATCTCACTGACAGCTGCATCATATTGTATTGGACCATCAATTACTAAATCAGGTCTAGATAGTCTAGTTATCTCTGTTGCATTTTTTACTTTATCTACAGAACTACCCAAACCAGAGCTTCCTGTAGAATAAGATAACATTGCAATTTTAGATTCTATTCCAAATAAACTCGCAGTATTAGAAGATTGAATTGCTATTTCTGATAATTGAATAGCAGTAGGATTAATATTTATAGCGCAATCCGAATACAATACTACATGATCTGGCAACAACATAAAAAAAACAGAAGATATCAAAGAAGAATTTTTAGATGTTTTTATTAATTGCAGCGCTGGAAGAATAGTACTAGAAGTAGTATTTACAGATCCAGACACTACACCATCCACTTCTTGTGCTTCTAATAATAAAGTAGATAAAATAGAATCATCTTTTACTAATTCGTTAGCTTGAAAAGTAGTTATATTATTTTTTTTTCTTAAATATAATAAACGTTCTACATAATTTTTCCTAATTAATTTTGGATCCAAAATAGTTACATTGGAATTTAAAACAATATTATTAGATATAGCTATATTTCTAATTTCACTAGGATTCCCTAATAAAGTACAATAAGCTAAATTACTACTCGCACAAATAGATGCTGCCTTAATAATTCGTAATTCATTTCCCTCTGGAAGAAGAATATGTTTCATAGATTTTTTTGCTAACTTTTTTAAAGAGTATATAAATAAAGGTGGAGTAGGATATTTATATTTTACAAAAAAATCAACAGATTTAGTAAATCTAATCCAATTTATATCAATGTACTTAGGTATATAATTTCTAATCATATTTAATCTATCAATACTATTAGAACATTTAAAATTAAATTTATATAATAATGAAATTACAGTTAAAATATTATCTGAAGTAATATATATAGTAAAATCTAATTTTTTAAATATACTCATAATATCATTATATCGTTTATTAGAATTAGAAAAACTAGTCAATAGAACAGCACTAATTAAACTATTATTTTTTATATAATTAAATAAAATTTTAATTTTAGAACTACTAAATACATTTGATACAATTATTAAAGAATAATCTAAGTTAATTGTACGATCAAAAATTTCATTTTCATCATATATAAAAAATTTTTTGATATACTTAAAATCTACAGATGAATACTGAATTATATTCGCATTTAAATACTTACAACATACATCTTTAACTAAAGGCTGTATTAATTTATTAAACCATGGAATACATCCTAATATTTTTATATTATTTTTTTCAAATAAAAGTTTGTGATGAAAAAAATCTGAACGTATTCTTTTGTCTGTAAATTGAAAAATATCAAATAAATTAAAAGATATAAGATTATTCATTTGATTAACCATTATTTCATTTACAATTATTCCTTTTATATTTAAATTTGTATCTTTTCTAAATACCCTATTAATAATATTAATTACATTATTAGTGTTAAAAAAATTATTTTTTTCTAAAGAACAAAAAAAAATAATTTCTGCATTAAGACTTTTAGCAATATCATAATTAATTTCACTAAAAACCAAAAAATTTTCAGGTCTAATATTTATTCCTTCAATTAACAATACATCATATTTAATATTTTTATCAAATATTTTTGATAAAACATAATCTATAATTTTTTGTCTATTTTGTGATAAAGAATAATTGCTATTTATATCAGCTATAAACGGATCAATATAATCAACAAAATTAGCATCTCTTATAATTTTAGAAGTATCATCAATATCCACATTTTTAATATTAAAGTTTTCAACTAAAGATTTTAAAAATCTAACAACCACTTTTTTTTGATGCAATGATTCAATTAATCCTAAACTTACAGTTGTTAATCCAATATTTTTCCCTAATGGAATTAACATTATCACTCGTTTTGTCATAAATCTCTCCTTAAATTACACAATGAATAAAATATTACTTACTTATCTCGTCCTTAAAAAGTTTTTTAATAACAGAAAAAGATTCTCTAGCTATAACTAAATCTTCATTCGAAGGAATCACTAATATAGGAATAGTATTGACTTCATTAATAAATCCTTCTTTTCCAAAACGCACTAACAAATTTTTTTTAACATCTAATTTAAAACCTAAAAAAGACAATTTAGAAATAATTATAGTACGAATTAAGTCGGAATTTTCTCCAATACCTCCAGTAAATACAATAGCATTTAGTTTACCTGATACTAAAGAAATATAAAAACTAATATATTTTAATAAACGATAACAAAATACATCTATAGCTAACTTTGATCTAGAATCATAACCATATTTATTTTCTAAATCACGACAATCATTACTAATTCCACTTAAACCAAATAAACCAGACTTATAAATTATAATATTACTTATTTCATTCATACTTAACTTCAATTCTTGATGCATAAAAAATATAATTGATGGATCAATATCACCACTTCTTGTTCCCATTACCAATCCTTCTAAAGGAGTTAATCCCATTGATGTATCAATACATACACCCTTTTTTACCACAGATACAGATGCACCACTACCTAAATGACAAATAATTAAATTTAAATCTGGTATCTTAATATCTAAAATTTTAGAAGAACGATACATAGAATATTGACAACTAATTCCATGAGCACCATATTTCTTAATACCATATTTTGTATAAAATTCATATGGAATAGCATATAAATAAGCTACTTTAGAAATGTAACTATGAAAAGAAGTATCGAAAACAGCTACATTTTTTTTCTTTAAATTAGGAAAAATATTAAAAGATGCTTTAATACCCAATAAATTAATAGGATTATGTAATGGCGAAAATTTACACGCATCTTTAATATATTCAAGTATTTTGTTTGTGATTAATACAGACGTTTTAATCTCTCTACCGCCATGTACAATTCTATGTCCAATACAATCAATGTTAAAAAAAATTTCTGGTTGTTTTTTTAAAATGTTTACTAAAAGAAAATTCAATGCATCTTCATACGAAAAATTTTTATATATAGTACTATTATAATCTTTTTCAAAAATTTTCCAGGATATTTTTGTTTTTTCAAAATTAGAAAATTCAATTATTCCTTTTAATTTTATAAAATAATTTTTATTGCTAATTACTGAAAATTTTAAAGAAGAACTACCAAAGTTTAATACTAATATTAACTTATTCAATACGTATCCCTTATATAAAATTTTTTAATTTGTAATTAAATATTAAATTTTATTACACGCTATTTAAAAAAATATTTAATAATCATATTTATTTAAAATATATTCTGAAAATATAACTCTCTCTAAACTTAATATCTTATATACCTTTACTTTTAAATAAAAAATAAAAATACCAATAAGCAACTAAGTTTTATATTATAAATAAATAAATTAAAAAAAGAGTAATATACTATTTATCATCAAAAAAATAAATTTCTTTAAAAAAATAATTAAACTTATAACAATCAAACAATGTTCATAAATATATAATACATAAAAAATAAAAATAAAAAATTTTTCTGAAAAATATCTAAATTTTATTATCTTAAATTGTATTTTCAAAAAAGTTATAAAACTAATAAACACTGTTTTTTAAGCACAACAATTTTTTTTTAAAAACAAACATTTTTTTACTAATGTAAAATAGTCGTTTTTTGTTCCATAGAATGTACTTGTATTTTCAATATTTCACTAATAGGATCTTCAGGACAATGCTTAATAAAATATATCAAATCAGCTAAAGCTACATGATTGCATTCTAACTGTGCATAAATTAATCCTCGATCACGAATTTCATAAGGATCTTTTGGATTAATCTTTAATAATAAATTACTTACATTTAATGCCAATTCCATATTTTTTTCTTCCATTAAAGCAATTTTTAAGATATCTAACATTTTTCTAACTACGTCTAATGATTTTGCTTTACTTAAATAATTATCATATAGTTCTGCTGTAGGACTAACACTTCCTTGTAACCAAACACGTAAAATACGTTTATTTAAAGTTTCTCCATTTAAAGGATTAATAAACCACACATTACCTTGCAAATCATGAGAACTTAAAATTAACTGTGTTGGAAAAATTACCGGTTCAACATTTAGATTAAACTTTTTAGCAAGATATAAAAATATTATTCCTAATGAAACAGCTGTTCCATGACAAGTATTTAATACATAATCTAACCATAAAGTGTCAGATAATTTATATACTCCACAAGCACATTCAAATTTCCAATCTCTATAAAATAATTTTATTAACCGTTTTAATTTAAAATAAGTGTCTTGTTCAGACATAATGACATCTTGTGTTTCTTTTATCATAGATTCTAATTTCTGAACTACATATTTTACAGGAAAATCACTTCGAATAAATTTAGAAGCAGAACAAATAGATTCAAATAATGATAATTCCGAAAAATCAAAATCTAATGCACGTTTCATAATATTTCCAATAACAAAATAAAATTTTATTTTAAATACTAACATAACATAATTTGATAAAATTAATTTAAATTTATACATTAATACAACAAAATAAAACCATTTAATAAATTAATATATTTTAAAAATAAAATTATCATTTTAATAAGTTTGTCCTACTGTTATGCGATCATTACCACAATAATCTTGATATGTAATTATGTTAATAAAATTATATTTATAAAATAATTTCTGAACTGAATTTTTTTGTTTCCAACCATGTTCAACTAATAACCATCCTCTAGAACATAAATATTTCTTAGAAAATTTTATAATATAAATAATAGATTCCAAACCACACTTAGAAGATACTAAAGCTGATAGTGGTTCAAATAAAACTTCTTTTCTTAAATCTTTAATTTCATGAAAACCAATATAAGGAGGATTACAAACAATCATATCAAATACACAATTAATTTTAGAAAACCAAAAACTATATAAAAAACGAACATTTTTTACTTTAAATCTTTTAGCATTTTTTTTAGCAACATTGATTGATTGAAAATTATAATCTATACCAGTTATCTTACAATCAGGTCTTTCAATAGCTAATGAAATAGCGATACAACCACATCCAGTTCCTAAATCTAATATTTTTGCATTTTTAAAACTTTCTAAATAAAATAAAGCATTTTCCACTAAAATCTCAGTATCTAACCTAGGTATTAAAGTATTATGTGTAACTAAAAAAGAATAAGACCAAAATTCTTTTTTTTTAATTAAATATGCAATAGGTTCTCCACTTATTCTTCTACCTAATAAATAATTTAGTTTATCCATGTGATAATTAGTCAACACAGAAAAATTATATCCAATTATCCACGTTCTACTTTTATTTAATACATAACTTAATAAAATTTCTGCATCTAAATTAGGACTTAAACTAATTTTTTTTAATTTTTTTTTAGCACATTCTAACCAATTTTGAATGTTCATAATAATTCAATATTTGATATATTAGATAAAAGTTCTGCATTATGATTGCGAATAATAGGTTCAATTAATACATCTAACTTGCCATTTAATACTTCTTCTAAACAATATACAACTAAATTAATTCTATGATCAGTTACTCTGTTTTTTGAAAAATTATAAGTTCTATTTCTATCAGATCTCACACCGGTACCTAATAAATCACGTCGAATAAGAGCATTTTTCTCACGACGACTGCATAATTCTAATGCATGAAGTCTAGAAATTAATACAGAAAGTGCTTTAGCCTTATTTTTATGTTGTGACCTCTCATCTTGGCATTCTACTACTTGACCTGTAGGAATATGTGTAATTCTAATCGCTGAATCTGTTGTATTGACATGTTGTCCTCCAGCTCCGGATGACTTAAATGTATCAATTTTTAAATCACTCATATTTATTTGTTTGACTTCTTTTTCTGGAATTACAGGAATAACAGCTACTGTACAAGTTGAAGTATGAATTCTACCTTGAGATTCTGTCTTGGGAACTCTCTGAACTCTATGACCACCAGATTCAAATTTTAATCTTCCATACGAATATTTTCCAATGATTTTTACAATGACATCTTTATAACCTCCTTTAATTCCATACGTACTATTAATAATTTCCGTTTTCCAATTATAAAATTCAGAATATCTAACATACATACGAAGCAAATCCCCTGAAAAAATAGCTGCTTCATCACCTCCTGTTGCCGCTCTAATTTCAATAAAACAACCTTTTACATCATTAAAATCTAACGGTAACAATAAAGAATTTATCTTAGTTTCTAATTTTTCTATTTTAGCTGAAATAATCTTAAACTCTTCTTCAGCTATGTCACGTAATTCATTATCCAACATTAATAATTTAATTGATTTAATATCATTTGTACTTTTTTTCCACTTCATATAACAACTATTAATATTAGTTAATCTTAAATATTCTTTAGATAATTTACAAAATTCTTCTTGATTTGAAATAATTTTACTATCAGACAACATACTTTCAATTTCTTCATATCTTTTATGCAAAGATTCTAACTTTTCTATAACAGAACTTTTCATAAGTTTTAGTTATATCCTTCAATTAATTTGCAAAATTAATACAACTATTATTTTGCATTAACTATAAATATCTACATACCTTTAATAATATTCATTTAATTTATTTTATATAAACTAACTGATAACAATTTAAAAAAATACAATTAAAATACTCACTTACTATCTTAAAATACTTATAAATTATTATTAACTATTATTAATTAATAAAAACTATTTTAAATAATACATAAAAATTATTATTGTGATACTTATTCATTGATAATAAAATATAATCATGTAATTAAATATATTTTAACAAAAAACATAGTATAATTAATTCAATATTGATGAATTTTAAAAAATTTATATAAAAAATACTCAATACGTATATTTAAAATACTAAAATTATTCATAAAAACCTTTAACATATATTACACATTAAATAAAAAATTTTATAACTATTTTTCTTAAAAACATAATTCTTATGGCACAACTTCAATATTTATCTAAAATACTAATTTTAAATTTATGCATATTTTCTTCTTCATGCTGCACAACTAATAACTTAGAATTAAAAAAAAATAATTTGCATATATCCAATACACAAAAACTTAAAAAATTTAAAAGATTTTATATTCAAGGATATATTATTCTATATTTTACTAATAAAATAAAATTTTTTGGAAGATTATATCTACAACAATTTTCATCTAATAATTATTTAATACTCTTAATAAATCCAATAGGACAAATATCACTCAAATGCTACATAAAAAAAAATAAAATAACAATATTTGATCATACTGGAAAAATAAAACTTAATAAAAAATCAGAAAACGAACTACTACAAGAAACAGGATTTAATATACCGTTTACATGTTTAAATCAATGGATGTTTGAAATGCCTGGAAAATCTAAAATAAAAGAAATTTATAAAAATAAAGATACTAAATTAATTAAATATATTTATCTAAAAAAAATCTGGAATATAACATATTCATATAACACCACTAAAAAAAGTTTACCATTTCCTAAAAAAATTTTTATACAAAATAATTCTATATACATTAAAATATATATCTATAATGGAATAATTAGATAACAAAAACCTAAATTTTTTTAAATCTATCAACTAAAACAACTAATTTATAGTAAATCACATTATAAAAATATTATATTAATATTTAATTAATTTTTAAGTTAAAAATTTTATTGTTTTAACATGTATAAATTTTTAATTATATAAAATATATACTCAATATCTATCTTAACATCTTATATCTTATAATTACAAAAAAAGTCTTTTTCAAAATTAATTTTACCTTGTAACAATAATATTTTATATTTCACATAAATAATTATGTTAACATTAATTAAAATAGTCGCAAATTTTTAGTATAAATAAACGTAAAAATGTTTATACACTATTGAGGTTTTTCTTGTGCCTGATATGAAATTATTTTCTGGAAATTCTATTCCAAAATTAGCTAAATCTATTGCTAATAAATTATATATTAATTTAGGAAATGCATCTGTTGGAAAATTTAGTGACGGAGAAATAAGCGTACAAATAAATGAAAACGTTCGAGGAAGTGATGTCTTTATAATTCAATCTACTTGTTACCCCACTAACGATAATTTAATGGAACTAGTAGTTATGGTAGATGCTCTAAGAAGAGCATCAGCAGGAAGAATCACAACAGTAATTCCTTATTTCGGATATGCAAGACAAGACAGAAGAGTAAGATCATCTCGTGTTCCTATTACTGCAAAAGTAGTAGCTGACTTTTTTTCTAGTGTTGGTATAGATAGAGTATTAACAGTAGATTTGCACGCAGAACAAATACAAGGATTCTTTGATGTTCCTGTAGATAATGTCTTCGGGAGTCTAATTCTATTAGAAGATATGCTTAAAAAAAAATTAAAAAATCCTATTGTAGTTTCTCCAGATATAGGTGGTGTTGTACGAGCACGAGCCATCGCAAAACTTCTTCATGATACAGATATGGCTATAATAGACAAACGAAGACCAAATGTAAATGTATCACAAGTAATGCACATCATTGGAGAAGTATCTAATAGAGATTGTATTTTAGTAGATGATATGATTGATACAGGAGATACTTTATGTAAAGCTGCTGAAGCATTAAAAATAAGAGGAGCAAATCGAGTTTTTGCGTATGCAACTCATCCAATATTTTCAGGAAATGCCTCAGAAAACCTAAAAAATTCACATATTGATGAAGTAGTAGTATGTGATACTATTCCTTTATCTCAAAAAATAAAAATGCTATTTAAAGTTAAAACACTTACGTTATCAGGAATGCTAGCTGAAGCAATTCGAAGAATTAGTAATGAAGAATCTATTTCAGCTATGTTTGAACACTAAAAATATTTTGTATATATAAAATTTTTACATGCGAATACAATAAAATTATAAAAAAACTAATAAATATTATTGTACTCGCAAAATATTTTATAAAAATTAACATGTTTAAAAAATCTCTATTACAAAAACAAATCATTACTACAAACTATATTAAAAATAGTCTAAAAATTTCTAAACGAAAAACACTTAAAATTAACTGTATTAAATTAATATTTAGTTTTTAAAAAAAATATATTTTTAACAAAAAATTTTACAATACATTTAATAAAATAATTAAAATATGGAATAAAAAATGAATTTTTAAAATAATAATTATCAGAAATATTCGTAAATAATCTTAATATAAATATTATAATACACAAAATTAATACACCACGAAATATTCCAAAAAATATTCCTAATATTTTGTTAAGAAACGACATTCCAAATTGATCTATAGTAATAGAAATACAATAATTTGAAAAACTTTTTATCACTACGATAAAAATAAAAAATACTAAAAAAGTAACTACATACTGTAAAAATAAATTACGTACATATATAGAAAATATGGAGAAACAATTATAATACTTACAAAATAAATATATACCTAACACCCATATCAATATTGAAGATAATTCTTGTAAAAATCCTTTAAAAAAACTCATTACAGCTGAAAAAATAACAATAGTTATTGAAATATAATCGATTATATTCATAAATTATTCTAATAAATAATATTTCTTATAATTTAATTTATACCTTAAAAATTTTATTTTTTATTAAGAAATGTCTAGCTTCAAATACTGCATGAAATGACCCAAATACTAAAATTGTATCAGAATATTTAATTCTATCTAATACAGATTTTAAAGCAATGTTCATGTTTTTAACACGCTGAGATACAGAAACAGGTAAATACTGTAATATTTGTTTAGAAGTAGCACTTCGATTAGTACATAATGTTACACAATACCAATAATTCACTATTGAAATCAATGGTATCATCGTACTACGTATATCCTTATCCTTCATCATTCCTACTATTGCATAAAGTTTTCCTTTTACTTTTATTTTAGATAAGAAGTTATTAAACAAATGATAAACAGCATGATAATTATGAGCAACATCTAAAATAATAGTGGGGTCATTATGTATAATTTCAAAACGACCTTTTAATTTTATTTTAGAAACACTTTTCCTAAAAATTTTTTTTTGAATGCTAATTCCAGATTCTAAGACAACCATTAAAGCTATGGCAGCACTTTCTAAAGATATTTTTGGTAACGATAAATTTAACCATTCTACACGTTTACTAAAAAAATTCCAACTAGACTGTGACTTTGTATACATCCAATCTTCATCAATTATTTTTAACTTAACTTGTCGTGCTTTAGCAATATTTTTAGAAACTGTAGGAAGATTTTTATCTCCAATAACACAAATCTTGTTCTTTCTAAATATTCCAGATTTTTGAATACTAATAGATTTACGATCTCTACCTAATACATTCATATGATCTAAACCTATATTAGTTATAACAGAAATGTCATAATCCAAAATATTAGTAGCATCTAATTTACCACCTAAACCTACTTCTAAAATCATTATATCCAAATTATAACTTTTAAATATAAGCAAAGAAGATAAAGTAATAAACTCAAAACGAGTTAATAAAATATCTTTTTGAAAATATCTAATATCACTAAATGATTCTATATGAATACTATTATCTAATTCTAATCCATTGATACGAAGACGTTCACAATATTGAATTAGATGTGGTGAAGTGTATAATCCAACTTGATATCCTAATTCTAAAAATAACGATTCTAAAATAAAACATACTGTACTCTTTCCATTCGTGCCACCAACTATAATAGAAAAAACATTAGATTTGAGAATTCCTAATCGTTTAGCAACATATAATATTCGTTCTAAAGAATTATCAATGCTATAATTTACTAAATTATTATTCAAAAAGTTCAACCAAGATCCAAAAGAATGAAATTTAAAAATACCATTATTAATCATAAATATAATTTCTTATTGAATAAAATTATTTTAAAAAAAATTACATTACTACTGTACATATAAAAAATTAATATATCAATTAATTTATATTTTCACTTTAACGAAAATTTTTCCAGCTATAAAACAAGATATTAAAGTAATCATTATAAATGCTAAAGAAACTGATATTGGTATTTCAAATAATTCTTTTAATAAAATTTTTATACTAATAAAAATTAATATTACTGCAATTCCATATTTTATAAAACTAATGTTTTGTAACTCATTAACTAATATAATATAAACAGAACGTAAACCCGCCATAGAAAAAAAACTAGACGTCATTACAATGAATGGATCTTTAGTAATTGAAAAAATAGCTGGAATACTATCAAGAGACAAAATTATATCATTCAGTTCTACTAATATCAACACTAAAAATAAAGGAGTAGCAACTAATACCCCTTTTTCTCTAGAAAAAAATTTATTACCTGAAAAATTTTTAGTTAGTCGAAAATTTCTATATATCCATTTTACGAAAAAAATATCTTGAGTATTCTGTTTATCACCATTGCTATCTAAAAAAATAATTTTTACTCCAGTAAAAAACAAAAATATACCAAGTATATAAAAAATAAATGACCAATTAGACAATAACCATATACCACAAAAAATTAAAATACTTCTTAATATTAATGCAAAAAATATTCCATACAATAAAATTTTTCTTTGAAAAATCACTGGAATAGAAAAAGATTGAAATAAAATATACCAAATTGCCATATTATCCATGGAAAAACTTTTTTCTAAAAAATATCCAGATAAAAAAACAAAAAAATTCTTACTTGCTAAATTTTCATTAAAAGTAAATTTTGTATATAACCATATAAAACAACTGAATAAAATTGTTATTAAGAACCATAATAAAGATAATATTAAAGCTAATTTTGTCGAAGTATCTTCACTTTTAAAAAAATTTTGTACACTAAAATCAATAACTAATAAAATTATTATTATTACTCCAACACTACACCATAAAATAGGTGTACCTATAGTATCAACCATTACAAAACCTTTCTGATTCTAATATTAATATTGACAAAAAAAAATGAATTTAATTAAAATTTATATGCAACAAAAATATAGTTAAAAATTCTATTCTTATTACCATTAAAATTGAAAAAAATAAACTAAATTTATAATTATATACGGAAAAATACCTAAAATTAATGCCAATATTGATATTAAAATTAAAAATAAAATTAAAAATATAATACCACTTTTTTGAGAAAAAATTTCTATACGATTCATAAAGTTTTTATTGTCAGGAACAATAAATAATTTTGATATTATTTTTAAGTAAGCATATAATCCTATAGCAGTACTTACTAAAATCAAAAAACCAAAAAACCACATTTTTTCTTTTACTACCAAAGACATTAAATAAAATTTTCCAATAAATCCTAACGTAATAGGAATTCCAGACAAAGACATAATCATTATTATCATAATAGTAGATAAAATCGGATTATACCAAAAAAAACTAGTATAAGAATTTATCAAATCTAAATTGCACTTTCTATATATACTAGATAAAACACTTATTAATCCAAATATTCCAATATTTGCTATAGCATAACCAATTAAGTATATTCCTACTACTTCTAAAGATAATTGAATATTATAATTAGATGCGAATAATGTAATAAACAAATATCCAAATTGAGAAATAGATGCATATCCTATCAATCTACTAAAACTAGTTTGACGAATAGCCATTAAATTACCAATAATAATTGAAATACATGACATCATATTTAATAAATCACTAAAAACTCCTATATGACAAGATGCTAATATAATAAATATCTTATATAAAAAACTAAAAATTGCAATTTTAGTAGCAGTAGAAAAAAAAATTAATGTTTTAGACGAAGTCCCTTCATATACATCTGGAGTCCATATATGAAAAGGAAAAATAGATAATTTTGATGCTACAGAAATAATAAATAAACTAAAACCAAAAAATAAAATAATATTAAAATTATATTTCTTTACCATCATAACTAATTCATAAATAATACTAGATAATTCAAAACTTCCTGTAACAGAATATATTAAAGACATACCAAACAACAAACACGCTGATATCACACCAGATAATAACATATACTTAAAAGCAGCTTCTAATGCTTTTTTATTCCAATAAGCATATGAAATTAAACCAATAGAAGACAAAGAAATTAATTCTAATCCTATAAAAAAAGAAAAAAAGTGATTAGAAATAATTAATGATATACAACCTATTGTAGAAAATAAAAGTAATAAATAAAATTCTTCATAATCATATAAATGTTTTGATAAACTACAATACAAAAAAAAACAAGTCACAAAACTACAAATAAGCACAATCCCAATATATAATAACGAATACCTATCTATATAAAATAATGAAGTAAAACTAACTGGAACAATATTATTAATCATACATAAAAAAACAAAAGAAACTAACAAACCCACACTAGTTAATAAAAAAACACAAAAATGATTACGATTATACGAAATAAATAAAATCATCAAAATTGTAATTAATATTAATACCAATAATGGATACAATACTATTAATTGCTGCATAAAACTTATCATTGTAAATCAATACCTTTTAATTAAATTAAATATGAAAAATTTCATGAATATTACACAAAGAAGAATATGAAACATCAAAAATTATCTTTGGATAAAATCCAATTATAAGTATTAAAATTGATAAGAACAAAAATACAAAAAAATTCTTTACAATTACCCGATTAGAAATAAAAACAAGATTATTTTTATTCATAACACCAAAATAAATTCTTTGTACTACCGTTAAAGAACATAAAGCAGAAAATATTAACGAAATCGAAAGTATTCCAACAATAACAGGAAAAAACTTAAAACAACCCATTAAAGTCATCAATTCACCAGAAAAATTACCAGTACCAGGAATTCCAAAATTAGACACTATAAAAAAAAAGAAAAATCCTGGTATCCACTTTAATTTAGACCATAAACCACCCATTTTACTTATCTTAAAAGTTCCTAAATTTTTGAATAACTGACCAGATAACAAAAATAATGCAGAAGTAGATAAACTGCACGTAATAACTAATAAAATACCACCTTGATAAGACAATTGATTAATACTATAAATAGATATAATCACAAACCCCATATGTGATATAGAAATGTATGCAATAAACCGCTTAATATTATCTTGAAAATAAGAAACAAAAATACCATAAAAAATAGTTATAATACCCAAACAAATTATTACAAAAGAAAATCTAACAGTAGCATGAGGAAATAATGGTAAATTAAATCGCATTAAAGCATATATTCCAGTTTTTAATAAAATTCCAGATAAATCAACAGAACCCATTATAGGAGAATAAACATGAAAATCTGGCAACCATCCATGAAAAGGAACAATAGGAATTTTTATTGCAAACGCTAAAAAAAAACAAAACATAATACAACTTTCTAATAAAATAGGAATTTTTGCTTTACATAATATCTCATAATTAAAAGTAAAAAAATTATTATAAGTATAATTTGTATATACTAATGCTAATATCGAAAATAACAATATTAAACCCGAAATTTGTGAATAAATAAAAAATTTATTAGCTGAATGAATTCTTTTTAAACACACTTTTTCATTATTATTCCCATAACCCCACATAACAACTAAGAAATAAATAGGTAAAATGCTTAATTCCCAAAAACAAAAAAACAAAAATAAATCTATTGAAATAAATATTCCTATCATGGAACCAATCGTCCACAATAAACTAAAATAAAACATCCCTATATTTCTTCTAATTTGATCAAAAGAACAAAATATAGATATCAATCCTAAAACGCTAGTTAAATTTAGCATTAATATAGATAATCTATCAACAGCTAAATAAAAAGAAATTCCTAATCTAGAAATCCATGGAATAATATATTCTACATTCCAGTGGTGAGTCAATGAATTCGAATAATCTATATAAAAACATTGATAAAACAAAATTAAAGATAAAATAAATACAATTGTCATAGAAATTAATGATAAATAATAAGAAAAATTTACATACTTATTATTCATAAACAAACATAGTATCCCACTAAAAAAAGGGATAATAAGCAAAATAGGAAGTAACATGCTAACTAAATTCCTGTTTATTAAATAGATTTTAAAAATACCAATACTTTTAAAAAAATAAAACAATTAATTTCACATAAAAAATATAAAAACATATATTTTCTATAACCAAATTAATTATTTAAATTTATAGTTATAAATAAAATTAAGAAAAATCCAAATATTATAAATAAAATATATGAATGCAAATATCCATCATGAAAATACTTCAATTTTTTACCTAATGATAAATATTTGTTAACAAACATCAATAAAAAATTTTTCATAGGATCAGATTTTAATGATTTAGAAATAAATAAATATGGAACAATAAATAAATATCTATACAAACCATCGAAAAAACTAAAATTCAATAAAAAATCATATACATACTTTCCTAATTTAATACTTAATAATATATCAACTAATTTTTTATTCAATATCCAACAACAATAAGAAATAAAAACTCCTAAAACAGATAAACAACCACAACATATTTCAAATAAAAACTTAGAAGAATGAACTAATAAATACTCTTTTTTAGGAAACACTGACAACAAAGGTAAATTTATTAGTGCAAAAATAAAGGTAGAAAAAAAAATTAACAATCCAAGAGGAAAATAACAAGAATACGATTTTAAAGAAACAAGATTATTCAAATTTGATGTATTGCTATTTCCAAAAAAAACTAAAAAAATCATTCTAAATGTATAAATAGAAGTTAATAAAGAACCAAACAAGCCAGATATTAAAAATAACATATAATTATTTTCTAAAGCAGAAAATAAAATATTACCTTTACTATAAAACCCAGATGTCAATATTGGAAAAGAAGCTAAAGAAGCACCACCACACAAAAAAGAATAACATAAAATAGGATATTTTTTTTGTAAATCACCCATTTTAAAAATATTTTGTTCATGATTTAATAAAATAATCACAGCACCAGCTGAAAGAAACAATAAAGTTTTAAAAATAGCATGAGTAACTAAATGATTAATAGCTAATGACCATTCCTGCATAGATAAAGCAATAAACATATACCCTATTTGACTTATAGTAGAATAAGCTAAAATACGTTTAATATTTTTTTGAACTAATGCTAAAACGCAAGCAACAAGTAACGTAACACTACCTATGATTCCTAAATAATACAATATTTCTGAATGAGAAAATAAAAAATTCATCCTTGCAACTAAATATATACCAGAAGTAACCATTGTAGAAGAATGGATTAATGCAGATGCAGGTGTAGGCCCGACCATAGCATCTATTAACCAAGTATACAAAGGAATTTGAGCGGATTTAGCTAATACTCCAATTAACATAAATATAGAAATATAATCTATTAGTTGAATCATTTCAAATGTTTTAGTAGTTTGAAAAATATATTTCAATTTTAAAAAATCAACTGTTCCGAAAGTTTTATACACAAAAAAAATTGATAATATTAAAAATATATCTCCTATCCTAGTCATTATAAAACCTTTCATAGCTGCATAACTAACATTAATTTTATTATGATAAAAACCTACTAATAAATACGAACATAAACCTACACCTTCCCATCCAATATACATAATAATTAAATTATTAGCTAAAATTAATAAAATCATGCTTGCTATAAATAAATTCATATATGCAAAAAATCGTGTATATCCAATTTGAAAATTCATATACCAACTAGAAAACAAATGTATTAAAAATCCTATAGTAGTTATCATAACCAACATTGTTATAGATAATCCATCCAATAAAAAGCTAAAATCTATCTTTAAATTATCCATAGACATCCACGTCCACAACGGAAAAACAAATACATCTTTTAGACCTTGTTTAAAAAAATAAAAAATACTATAAAACGATATCATCATAGACAAAAAAATTGATCCAATACTTATTTGTTTCACTAATTTCTTTGATAAAGAGTTATCAAAAAATAACAAAATTATACAACTAATTAATGGACATAAAATTACAAAATAAATAATATTCATCCATTCATCTCACTTAATTTATCAATATTTAATGTTTTAAAACGCTTGTAACATTGAATTAATAACATTAAACCAATAGACGATTCAGCAGCACCTACAGTCAAAATTAAAATATACATAATTTGACCATCAACCTGGTTCCAATAACTTCCAACAATGACTAATGCCATTCCAACTGCATTAATCATGATTTCTAAACCAATTAACATAAACAGTATATTTTTATGTATTACTAAAGATAAAAAACCTAATACAAATAGAATTGACGCTAAAATTAATCCGTGAGACAAAAATATCATAAAATTTTCCAAATTTATTTAACATGTTCAAATTTTAAAATAAATATATACTATAAATGTTTAACTTTTCCAAGATGAAAAACAATAACCAACGCACATAATAATACTAAAGAAGATAATTCAACAACCCACAAATAATCGCTAAATAATTTAATTCCTACTAATTTAGCACTAATATTCATCAAAATTATTTTTTTTTCATAAAAAAATGATAAAACATAAGATATAAACAATATTGAAATTGAAATTACAAAAATATTTTTTAAATAAAAAACTATTCTTTTAAATAATGATTGTATGTTTTGAAAACTAGGTTTCTTAAAATCAAATATCATTATAACGAAAATAAATAATACCATAATAGCACCTGCATAAATTATTACCTCTATAACAGCTGCAAAAATAGCACCTAAAGAAAAAAACACACATGACGTAGATAAAAAAGAAATTATTAAATACAACAATGTATACATGAAGTTTTTACTAAAAATAGCAAAAATAGTAGATATTATTGTAACTAAACTAAAAATATAAAAAAAAAATTCCATAAAAATATCCTTTACGGTAATAATGTTTTTACATCAATGGGGTTAGACTCAAAGTTTAATTCTCCTTTTTTTTTCATATCAGTTTCTACACCAGAAAATTTATAAAAATCGTAATCCAAATACTTTCCCTGTCCAGAAATTAATAAATCACATTTTTCATACACCAAATCTTTTCTCTTATATTCAGACAATTCTACATCTGGAATTAATTGAATTGCTGCAGTAGGACAAGCTTCTTCACATAATCCACAAAAAATACATCTAGATAAGTTAATTCTAAAAATTTTTGGGTACCATTTCTTAGTTTTTGACACAGATTTTTGCAAAGAAATACAACTAACTGGGCAAACAGCAGCACACAAACCACAAGCGACACAACGTTCTTCACCATTTTTATTACTAGATAATATAATTCTTCCTCTATATCTAGATGATAAAGGTATAGCATGCTCAGGATATAATTGTGTTTCACGTCTCGAAAAAACATTTACAAAAGTCAACCAAATACTTCTTATTTGACTTGATATAAATAACAATACTTGACTTAAAATCATAAATATCATCCAAAAAATTAATACAACATAGTCAAAGAAGTGATAATTAAATTTATTAATGTTAATGGAAAACAAAACTTCCATCCAAACAAAATCATTTTATCATATCTTGGTCTAGGAATAGACGCACGAATCAAGATAAATATCATTGAAAAAAATAATATTTTAAATAAAAAACATAAACCCGAAGAAATTATAGGACCAAACCAACCTCCAAAAAACATAGCAGATATCAAGCTAGAAACTACAATTATAGAAATATATTCACCAATAAAAAACAAACCAAACTTTATACCAGAATATTCTATATGATAACCATCAGCTAATTCTTGTTCTGATTCCGGTTGATCGAATGGATGACGATGACATAATGCTAGTCCAGCTATAAAAAAGGTTATAAAACCAAAAAATTGTGGAATCACATTCCAAGTAGTTATTTGACTATTTACAATATCAATCATATTATAAGAACGCGCTCTAACAACAACACCCATACAAGACAATCCTAAAAAAATTTCATAAGAAAGTGTTTGAGCTGTAGCACGAATAGATCCCAACAACGCATATTTATTATTACTAGACCAACCTGCTAACAAAATAGAATAAACAGATAAAGACGCTAACATTAAAAAAAACAAAACACCAATATCTAAATTAATAATTAAAATATTAGCACTAA
This sequence comes from Buchnera aphidicola (Chaetogeoica yunlongensis), assembly GCA_039829965.1. Taxonomy (NCBI): domain Bacteria; kingdom Pseudomonadati; phylum Pseudomonadota; class Gammaproteobacteria; order Enterobacterales; family Erwiniaceae; genus Buchnera; species Buchnera aphidicola. Next base: position 164,491 of record CP139909.1, on the reverse strand, counting down.
AAGGGATAATAGTAATCACCCATAATAATGAAATAAAAGCTAATACTGGAGATAATAAAAATATATATTTCTTACTAAAAGAGGGTATCCAATCTTCTTTAAAAAATAATTTTATCATATCTGCTACAACTTGTAATATTCCTTTCCAACCTACTCTATTAGGACCATAACGATTTTGTAACAAACCTAACACTTTGCGTTCAATTACACTCATCATAGATGCAAAAATCAATACACTTAATAAAATCATTATTGATTGAAAAATACAAACAGCAATTTCTACCGAATTTTTAGATAAAGAAATCATGTAATTATCTTCCGCAATACTTTTATTTTTTGATCAGCTAAAAAAAATGGAAAATTAGGAATACCTAAAGGTAAACCTAATTGACCTTGTTGAAATTTATCAGATAATCTTATTTTTATTACAAAAATCTGATTTAAACACAAAAATTCTATTGTAGAACCTGATGTTATAGATAATTTGTTTGCATCTGTTACATTCATTATACCAATTGAAATCAATATATTTTCTTTTACTACTGGAGACTCTTGAGATAGCTCATTATTACAAAACAAAATATAATAAGGTACAATTAAATATTCACTTTTTTCAAATTTTTGCACGACTTGTGATTCTAATTTATAATATGGTAATAAACTTCCTTCTGATTTTTTAAATAAAATTCTTCCATAATGTCCATGGTCAATTTTTTTAAATTTATTCCATGCTTGAGAAGAATTCCATCCTGGTTTCCAAGAAAAAGGAATATAAGTAGAATAATCTGAAATATTTTGACATCCTTCCATAGAAAAAGAAAACATAGTATCCACATCTTGAGGTTGTTTAGGCTCGTGAATGTTAATGTTCGAATACATAGCTGTTCTACCACTAATTCGATGAGGAGACCTAGCTAATTTTTGCTTTAAAATTTTAAAATCAGAAGTTGGAGAAACATTTTTTAATTCTTTAAAATCAAAAAACTGAGATGAAATATCACTAATAACATTATCTAATGATAACCAATGAACATTTTTCTTATATAATTGACAATATAAAACATGTAACCATCTCCAACTAGCTAACACACATCTATTTTTACCATAAAATTTAGCTTCATAAACTTGAAAAAATCGTTGTGCACGTCCTTCATAATTAACTACCGTACCAGATTGCTCAAAACTATTACATGCTGGAATAGCCATATCAGCTTTTTTTAAAGTACGAGTACTAATATGATCTATTACAATAGTAAAACGTGATAATTTAAATACAGTATCTACAATAGATTCTGGTAAATATCTATACAAATCATTTTCTAAAATTATTATTTGATTAACTTTTTTTAACATTACTTTGTCAATTATTTCTTCTATAGATAATCCTCCTAATAAACTTACACCTAAAGAATTAGCACTAGACGATAATAAAATTAATCCAGAATCTTTTCCTTGATCTTTTAATATTTTTGCTATATTAAAAGATATTTTAATAAAATCTGCATTATGAGAATGAGAACCAGAAATCAATAATGGGCGTTTAGACGATATCAATGCTTGTGCTACTTTTTTTGAAAAATTAATCGCTTGTTGAGTTAATATAGTATTATCTTTAAAATCATTCTTAAGATATCTATACACTTCTATACCTATAGATATTTGGTCAGATATAGAAGAAAAATAACTTTCATCAGAAATATCATCTAAAGCTGATTTATCAATGTTCATAATAAATAATTTATTGTTTCTATTTATAGAACTATTTTTTATAGCTTCAGAATGCCATATAGGAATATCTTTAAATGATACTCTTGCTTTACTATCTTTTTTCATGCATTGTCTAATAGATAAAGCAATCAATGGAGAAGTTTGTGTAATATCTTCACCTAAAATAAAAATTGTATCATAATTTTCTATTTCTCTTAATGTTGGAATATGAATTTGACCACATTTTAAAATACTTTTAATTAACATCAAACATTCGTGTTCTTTTTTTAATACACCTATAGAAAAATTTTCTATACCAACTAATTTTTGTAAAGCAAAATTATTTTCTACTGAAGCTCGACAAGAACCTATCCCAATAATTTTTGAAGAAATTTTAAGTTTTTGTGAAACTTTTTTTATAGTTTCATCTACATTTAAAAAAGTTTGTTCATGATTTTGATAACGATAAATCGGATTTTTTAAACGAGTACTAACATTAGAATAATCATAACTAAATCTACCCATATCGCACAAAAAATAATGATTAAGACTATTGTGATATCTATTTTCTACACGACATATTTTTCCAAATTTTTCTCCTATACTAACATTACATCCTAAAGAACAATGTTGGCACACACTTGGAGAATATTGCATATCCCATTTTCTATTATATCTTTTAGAATACGTTTTATCTGTAAATACTCCAGTAGGACATACTTCTACTAAATTTCCAGAAAATTCACTTTTTAAAAAACCATCTTCTAAACGACCAAAATACACATTTTTTCCAATACCAAAAACACCTAAATCCTTTCCATCGGAATAATCTTTATAATATCTAATACACCTATAACATGAAATACATCGATTCATTTCATGATTAATAAACGGGCCTAAATACTGATTTTTATGAGTTCTTTTAGAAAAACGATAACGACGAATAATATGACTAGTCATTACAGTCATATCTTGAAGATGACAACTACCACCTTCTTCACACACTGGACAATCGTGAGGATGATTAATCATTAAAAGTTCAATAATACCTTTGCGAAAATTGTTAGACATGTCATCATGAGTAGAAATAATTGCTCCATCAACTACTGGAGTCATACAAGACATAACTAGTTGACCTATTGTATCCTCTTTATTATTATATTTTGTAACAGCGCATTGACGACATGCACCTATACTACCTAGAATAGGATGCCAACAAAAATAAGGTATATTAATTCCAGAAGATAAACACGCTTTTAACAAATTATCCGATTGATTTACATTATATTTTTTATTGTCTACAAAAATTATAGCCATAAATAAATTCTATTTCCGTACTAATTAATATATTATTTGATATTATTAATTTTTTATCTTAATTAAAACAAAAAAATTGTTTTATATTTATTTATAAAATAATCATTTACTTTATTTAATTAGAATCAATATTGTTGATATATTTAATTTTTATTTCTGAATTAACATTAATACATAATTCAAATTCAGAACGAAAATATTTCAACGCGCTTTGTAATGGTTCTATCGCTCCAGGAGCATGTGCACAAAATGTACGTCCTGGGCCTAACTGACTACACAATTGTTCTAAAACTATCATATCTTCTCTAGTTCCCAATTTTAATTCAAAAGATCTTAAAATTTGAACAATCCAAGGTAAACCCTCTCTACAAGGAGTACACAATCCACAAGATTCACGAGAAAAAAATTCTTCTATATTCCTAACTAAAGACACCATACTAATAGAATCATCTACAGCCATAGCAAGAGCTGTTCCTAATCTACTACCAACTTTTCTTATACTTTCAAAATCCATAGAAACATCTAAATGTTTATCAGTTAAAAAATCAGTACTAGCTCCTCCAGGCTGCCATGCTTTTAATCGTTTATTGTCTTTCATACCTCCTGCATAATCTTCTAATATCTCTCGAGCAGTAATTCCAAAAGGTACTTCCCATACTCCTGGAAATTTCACCTGTCCTGAAAAACCCATCATCTTTGTACCAGAATCAACACTACTAGATAAACTTTTATACCACTCTATCCCATTTAAAACAATGGCTGGTACATTAGACAGTGTTTCGACGTTATTAACACAAGTTGGTTTGCCCCATAAACCAACATAAGCTGGAAATGGAGGCTTAGCTCTAGGATTTGCTCGTTTTCCTTCTAAAGAATTAATCAATGCAGTTTCTTCACCACAAATATAACGACCAGCGCCTGTATGCAAAAAAATTCCAAAGTCTAAACCAGAACCTAAAACATTTTTTCCTAAATAACCATGAGTTTTTGCTTCTATAATTGATTTTTTTAAAATTTTTTCAACATCTACATACTCTCCTCTTAAAAAAATATAACTATTAGTCACATTTAAAGCATATGAACTAATTAATATTCCTTCTAATAACAAATGAGGAAGATGTTCCATCAAAAATCTATCTTTATAAGTACCCGGTTCCATTTCGTCTGCATTACATAATAAATACCGAACAAAACCATATTCATCACTTAAAGGCGGCATCAAACTCCACTTAACACCTGTAAAAAAACCCGCACCTCCTCGACCCTTTAATCCAGATTCTTTGACCAAATTAATAACTTCTTTTGGTGTCATATTTTTAATAGATTTTTCAAAAGCTAAATATCCATTTTTAGATTTATACTCTTTAATCCAAACTACATTATCTTGTTTAACATTTAAACGCCACGTTAAAGGATGAGTTTCTGGAGTACGTATAATATTTATCATCGATATAATTCCAACAACTTAATTACTGAAAATTCAGTTAAATTAGAATAAAGATCATCGTTTATCATCATAGTAGGTGATTTATCACAATTGCCTAAACAACATATAGGCAATAAAGTAAATCTAAAATCTGTAGTAGTTTGACCAACAATAATATTCAATTCTTTTTCTAAACAATTCTTAATTTTTTCATAACCATTAACATAACAAACCATGCTATCACAATACTTTATTATATTACGCCCAACTGGCTGTCTAAATATTTGACTATAAAACGTTGCTACTTCTTCTACATCGCATTCAGAAATATTAAGAATATTTGCTATTTTAAAAATCGAATCTCTAGAAATCCAACCTCTATGTTTTTGAAAAATTTTTAATACTTCTATTACGCAAGATTTAACATCTTGATCTTTGTAATTTGAAATTACATCAAGTATCTCTGTTTTTTCTTGCAAAGTTAATTCAATTTTATTAATACTAAATTTATTAAACATATTCTTCATATACATTTTAACGATCAACATCAGACATTACAAAATCAATGCTACCTAAATATGCAATTAAGTCTGAAATTAAACTTCCACGAATAACTGACGGTATTTGTTGTAAATGAGGAAAACTAGGCGTTCTAATCCTAGTTCTATAACTCATAGTACTTCCATCACTGATTAAATAATAACTATTTATACCTTTTGTTGCTTCAATCATAGTAAAACTTTCATTTGCTGGTAAAATAGGACCCCAAGACACTTGTAAAAAATGAGAAATCATAGTTTCAATGTGTTGCAATGTTCGATCTTTAGGTGGTGGAGTAGTAAGAGGATGATCTACTTTACAAGCACCTTCTGGCATATTTTCTAAACACTGTTTTAAAATAAATAAACTTTGCCAAATTTCTTCTACCTTTAACATTACCCTAGAATAACAATCACTAATTCCTTCACCTATCGGAACTTCAAAATCAAAATTATGATATCCAGAATATGGCCTTTGTTTTCTAATATCAAAATCCACTCCAGTAGCACGCAATCCAGCTCCTGTTACACCCCAAGATAATGCTTCTCTTTTATCATATTGTGCTATTCCTTTAGAACGACTAATTAAAATACTATTTTTTAATGCTACATTAATATATTTTAATAAACGTTTAGGCATCCAGTCTAAAAATTTCTTTAATAAAATATTCCAACCTTTAGGTAAATCATTAGCCAAACCACCTATTCTGAACCAAGCTGGATGCATTCTCGCACCAGTAATCAATTCAATTAAATCATAAATTTTTTGACGATCAGTAAAAGCTAAAAAAACAGGAGTCATGGCCCCTACATCTTGAATAAAAGTAGAAATAAACAATAAATGACTATTAATTCGAAATAATTCCGATAACATAACACGAATAACTTCTATTTTATTTGATACCCTAATACCAGCTAATTTTTCTACTGACAATATATACGGCATTTCATTAACACATCCCCCTAAATATTCAACACGATCTGTATACGGAATATAATTATGCCACGTTTGACGTTCTCCCATTTTTTCTACACCACGATGATGAAATCCAATATCAGGAATACAATCGATAATTTCTTCTCCATCTAACTGTAAAATAATGCGAAAAGCACCATGAGCCGAAGGATGATTAGGACCTAAATTTAAAAACATATATTTTTTCATTTCATCGTAAGTCATTCCCCATTCTTCTGGCTTAAATCTTAATGATTCCATTTCTACATCTTCTTTATATTTATTTAAAAAAAAAGGAGTAAATTCAGTAGCTCTAGCATGATAATCTTTTCTTAAAGGATAACCTATCCATGTTTTTGGCATAAGAATTCGAGTTAAATTAGGATGACCTACAAAAGAAATACCAAACATATCCCATACTTCTCTTTCATACCAATTAGAATTTGGATATAATTTAGTTAATGTAGGTAAAAATAATTTTTTTTCTAATAATGAAACTTTTAGAATAATATCACTATTTCTACTTATAGAAACAAAATGATAAGATACTGAAAAATGAGAAATAGGTAAATTCTTATTATTTATTCGCAAACGCTCATCAGTACCATATAAATCAAATAACATATTATATGGCTTATCTACTGTTAATAAAAAACTCGCACAATTCAGTAAAATAGAACTATCAATCCATAAAACAATTATATCTGTTAGAGTAGATTGTTTTAAAAAACTAGTTTTGCCAAAAGTATTAAACAATTCTCTTAAAATACATTCATCTTTTAAAATAACTTTCTTAGATAAACTATTACGCTTGTTTTCAATAATTTTTTCCATAAATGACTTATTATCTCATATAAAACATATTTTAAATTTCAATTAAAAATATCTTATAAAAAAATTTTAACTGAAATACTATTTTAAGATTTATCAATAATATTACTATTGCTAACTAAATCACGTTTTTTTCTCAAAACTCTTTTTTGAGAAGAAACGTTTGCTCGATACACACCTTGTTCACCTATAATCCATGACAAAGGGCGCCTTTCTTTTGAAATAGATTTTTGTAATAACATCAAACCATGTATATAAGCTTCTGGTCTAGGAGGACAACCAGGAATATAAACATCTACTGGAAGAAATTTATCTACACCTTGAACTACTGAATAAATATCATACATACCTCCAGAATTAGCGCATGAACCCATAGAAATAACCCATTTAGGTTCTAACATTTGATCATATAAACGTTGAATTATGGGAACCATTTTAATAAATGGAGTTCCGGCTATAACCATAAAATCAGCTTGTCGAGGAGAAGCACGTAAAACTTCAGATCCAAATCTAGATACATCATGAATAGCAGTAAAAGAAGTAGCCATTTCTACATAACAACAAGATAAACCAAAATTATATGGCCAAAGAGAGTTCTTTCTTCCCCAATTTACTAAATTATGCATAAATTTGCTCAATTTTCCCATAAAAACATTCTTCCTAATATACTCTTGAATAGGATCTTGCACTTCAACTTTTTCTTCACAAGGATAATTTTGATCATTATCAATAACATTTATACGTGTTAAAGTATATTTCATATGTTTAAATCATCCAATAATAAATAAAATTCATGTAATACGAGTTTTGTTTTTAGACTTCCAATTCAAAGAATCAGAAGAAACTAAATATATTAATCCCGATAATAAAAATAAGATAAAAACAATTATTTCAAAAAAGCCTATCCATCCACATTCTACAACACTTACTGACCATAAATATAAATATAAAGCTTCAATGTCGAATAATACAAAATAAATAGCTACTAAATAAAATTTAACTGAACAATATATATCAATATTATTAGTTGGTACTATTCCAGATTCAAATGGCGTATGTTTATTTCTGGATCTTGACTTACCGCCTAATATCCAACTAAAAAATAACATGCAACAACAAACCCCAATAGACACAATTAAAAACATAAAAAAAGCCCAAAATTGAGCCTCAAAACTATATTTTGACATAATTAATCAAATCTTTTTAAATAATTTACTATATTCAAACATAATAAACTAATTTATAATATTTTCCTACTGTAATCATAAAAGCACATAATATCTATAATACTTAAATATCCGATTATTAAGTAATATATATGAATTTTTTTTGTTTCAACCTTGATGATTAAAAAAAAGACCCCATCTATTTATTATTCAGAAATATATTTCATTAAAAATAAAAACTGATATGAATAAAATTAACTAACTAAAAATATAAAAAACGGAGAAATAAATGAGCAAAATTATTGGAATCGATTTAGGAACAACTAATTCATGTATTGCTATAATGGATAAAAACGAAGCTCGTGTATTAGAAAATTCTGAAGGAGATAGAACAACTCCATCAATTATCGCATACACTAACGAAAATGAAATATTAGTGGGGAAATCTGCAAAACGACAATCTATAACAAACCCTAAAAATACTTTATTCGCTATTAAACGACTCATTGGAAGAAAATTTACTGATAATGAAGTTCAACGTGACATAAAAATTATGCCATACAAAATAGTTCAATCCGAAAATGGGGATGCATGGATCGATATTAAAAACAAAAAATTAGCACCACCACAAATTTCTGCAGAAGTTCTAAAAAAAATGAAAAAAACTGCAGAAGATTATCTTGGAGAACCAGTAAAAGAAGCAGTAATAACAGTACCTGCATATTTCAATGATGCTCAAAGACAAGCTACTAAAGATGCAGGAAGAATTGCTGGCTTAGAAGTAAAAAGAATTATTAACGAACCAACTGCAGCCGCATTAGCTTATGGATTAGACAAAGGTCAAGGAAATAAAACTATAGCTGTTTATGACTTAGGTGGAGGTACTTTTGATATTTCAATCATTGAAATAGACGACGTAGACAAAGAAAAAACTTTTGAAGTATTGGCTACAAATGGAGATACACATTTGGGAGGTGAAGATTTCGATAATAGATTAATTAACTATCTTGTAAAAGATTTTAAAAAAGATCAAGGAACAGATTTAAGAAATGATCCATTAGCCATGCAAAGATTAAAAGAAGCAGCAGAAAAAGCAAAAATAGAGCTTTCATCTACTCAACAAACAGATGTCAATCTTCCATATATAACCGCTGATGCTAGTGGCCCAAAACACTTGAATATAAAAGTAACTAGATCTAAATTAGAATCATTAGTAGAAGATTTAATCGTACGTTCCATAGAACCACTAAAAACCGCTTTAAAAGATGCAAAATTATCCACTTCTGATATTAACGATGTAATATTAGTCGGCGGACAAACTAGAATGCCTATGGTACAAAAAAAAGTAGCTGAATTTTTTAACAAAGAACCTAGAAAAGATATAAATCCAGATGAAGCAGTTGCTGTAGGAGCTGCTGTACAAGGAGGAGTATTATCCGGAGAAGTAAAAGACGTACTATTATTAGATGTCACTCCATTATCATTAGGAATCGAAACTATGGGTGGAGTAATGACTACTTTAATTAGCAAAAATACAACAGTACCAACAAAACATAGTCAAATATTCTCTACTGCCGAAGATAATCAAACTGCAGTGACTATACATGTATTACAAGGAGAAAGAAAAAGAGCTAACAATAACAAATCACTAGGACAATTCAATTTAGATGGAATTCAACCAGCTCCAAGAGGTACATCACAAATAGAAGTAACATTTGATATTGATACTGATGGTATTTTACATGTTTCAGCAAAAGATAAAAACACAGGAAAAGAACAAAAAATAACAATTAAAGCCTCTTCTGGATTAAGTGAAACTGAAATAAAAAAAATGATTTCAGATGCCGAAGAAAATTCTGAATCTGATCTAAAATTTGAAGAATTAGTGAAAATAAGAAACCAAGGAGATCAAATATCTCATAGTACTAAAAAACAACTAAAAGATTTAGAATCAAAAATTAATCAAACAGACAAAGAACAAATTATTTCAGCACTTAGCAAGCTAGATAATTCCTTAAAAGGAGAAAACAAAGCTGAAATAGAAAAAAATATACAAGAAGTAATAACCATCTCAACTAAACTTGTTGAAAATAATAAAAATCAACCTAAATCAGACACTGATGACATTAAAAATAAAAACTCATCACAAAAATCTGAAGATAACGTAGTCGATGCTGAATTCGAAGAAGTAAAAGATAAAAAAAAATAAATAGTATACAATAAATAAATTCATGCGAAATAATAAAGAAATAAAAGTATATCAAGTAAGATCACACGAGCATAAATAAAATTCATGCTCGTGATGTACATATAAGATCAGGAAACAATAATGTCCAAACAAGACTATTACCAAATTTTAGGAGTTGAACAATCAGCAAGCGAACGAGAAATAAAACGAGCATATAAAAAACTCGCTATGAAATATCATCCAGATAGAAATCAAGGCAATAAAAATTCAGAAGAAAAATTTAAAAAAATAAAATCAGCATATGAAATTTTAACAGATAAAGATAAAAGATCTGCTTACGATCAATACGGACATGCAGCATTTGAACAAGGAAATACAGGAAATTATAGTGATAGTAATACGTTTACACACAGCTTTAGTAGTACATCTGATTTCAGTGATATTTTTGGAGATGTCTTTGGAGATATTTTTGGAGGTAATAGAAAAAAAAACTCTAAACAAAAAGGATCAGATTTAAGTTATAATATGACTATAACTCTAGAAGAAGCTGTTAAAGGCACAATAAAAAAAATAAACATCCCCGTCCTCCAAAAATGTCCTATATGTCATGGTTATGGTACACAATCAAGAGAACAACCTCAAACTTGTCCAACATGTAGAGGTCATGGACAAGTACAAATGAGAAAAGGTTTTTTTACTGTACAACAAACCTGTCCTCAATGCCGAGGAAAGGGTAATTTTATTACCTCACCATGTCGAAATTGTAAAGGTCATGGAAGAACAGAACAACCAAAAAAATTATCTATTAATATTCCTCCTGGTATAGATACAAACGATAAAATTCGCTTAAATCAAGAAGGAGAAGTCGGAACATACGGAGCTCCATCAGGAGATTTATATATTAAAATTAACGTAAAACCACATTCTATTTTTGAACGCAATGAAAATAATTTACATTGTGAAATACCAATAAGCTTTTTCATGGCAACACTTGGAGGAGAAATCGAAGTTCCAACACTAGATAAAAAAGTTAAATTAAAAATTCCACCTGAAACACAATCAGGAAAATTACTAAGAATACGAGGAAAAGGAGTAAAATCAATTAGAAATAGTAGACAAGGAGACTTACTTTGCCGAATTATAGTAGAAACTCCTGTAAATTTAAATACACAACAAAAAAATCTCTTACACAAACTTGAAGAAAACTTCAATAAATGTAAAGATGAAGAAAATAGGCCTAAATCAAAAAGATTTTTTGACGGTGTAAAAAAATTTTTTGATGATCTAACAACATGAATGTTTAACATTGCTTCCATAAAAAAATATGGAAGCAAATAAATAAATAAAATATAATAAATATGCTCTTATATCAATTTAAATTATTAATTTTACGTTTTAAAATAGATTTATGTCTAGCTGCTTTATTTTTATGAATTAAACCCTTGGTAGCATATCTATCCAAAATAGGTTGCATTTTGCTAAATTCTAATTCAGATTTAGATTTATCACCAGATGATATTGCTATTTTAACTCGTTTTATAAACGTTCTAATCATAGATTTTCTACTTGCGTTAAAACATCTCTTACTTTTTGATCTCAATGCATCTTTTTTAGATGATTTTATATTTGCCATAATAAATTTCCGTTCAAAATAAAAAAAATATTCATTTTAAAAAATATTTTTATAATTTAAAAATTAAAAAATACACACTAATTTCAAAAAAACTAGCCATATTAAATTAATTTTAAAAATATACATTATTATGTTCAATTAAAAAATACTAATTACATAAGTTTTATTATCTTAATCAAATGAATGCTAAATTATAAATCTATTAAAAATTGTTAAAAATACAATACACAATTCTAAAAAATTAATCCTAAAAATAAAAAATTTCTTTTAAAAATAAAAATAATAATAGAATAATTTTTGCTATTTTTATTAAATTTAAATATTAACTCACTAAAATTGAAAAATATTTTTAAATTTAAAAAAATAAAAAACCTTTTAATATTCACTTCAAAGTACTTAAAACATTAGATATACTAAAATTCATTAAATATTAAAATCTACATTTAAGCGATAAATAAAATGACAAACTATAAAGAAACATTAAATCTACCAAAAACAAAATTTTCTATGAAAGCCAATTTACCAAAAAAAGAACTATCTATTTTAAAAAAATGGAATGAAAATAAAATTTATTTTTTAATAAATCAAAATAAAGCGCATAAAAAAAATTTTTTTTTAAATGATGGACCTCCATACGCAAATGGAAATATTCATATTGGACATGCAGTTAATAAAATTCTAAAAGATATTATTATTAAATATAAATCTCTATCAGGATATAATATATATTATACACCGTCTTGGGATTGCCATGGACTACCTATTGAACATCAAATAGAAAAAAAAAATAAATATGTTAATCAAGAATTTACAAAAAAAAATTTTAGAGATGAATGCAGAAAATATGCCCTAAAACAAGTCAATCTTCAAAAATCAGACTTTATACGACTAGGAATATTCGGAGATTGGGAAAATTCATATTTAACCATGAACCAAAAAAATGAAGCTAACATTGTTAAATCGTTAATAAAAATGGTAGAACTAGGATATATATACAAAGATTTTAAACCTGTTCATTGGTGCATTAACTGTCAATCATCACTAGCAGAAGCCGAAGTGGAATATCAAAAAAAATCATCTATTTCAATAATAATAAAACTAAAACTCATCAATAAAAACATTATACTAAAATCATTTAACATAAATTCTTTAAATAAAGAAATATATTTAACTATCTGGACTACCACACCATGGACTATACCTGCATGTAAAGCTATTGCAATTCATCCTAATTTACAGTATCAATTAATTGATATAGAAAATTGTATATTAATAATATCACAAAATCTTGTACATAATACCATTAAAAAAATAGGAATTAAACAATGGAAAATATTATATACAATTTCAGGAGAAAAACTTCTTAATACAAAATTTTTACATCCATTTTTAAATATCCATATTCCAACTATACTAGGTGAACATGTAACTCAAAATTTAGGAACAGGAGCAGTTCATACCGCTCCTGAATTTGGTCATGATGATTATTATATTTGTAAAAAAAACAATATTAACTTCGAAAAAACAATTGATGGAAAAGGTAATTTTAAAAAACACATTCACCCTAAATTAAATGGAATAAATATATTCAATTCCATTCCAATAATTTTAGAATTGTTAAAAAATAATAATTCACTACTAAATAATGAAAAATTTATCCATAATTATCCTTACTGTTGGAGACATAAAACTCCTATAATTTCCCGTGCAACTCAACAATTATTTATTAACATTAATCATAAAAATTTAAGACAACGTTGTATAGAATATATCCAAACAGTAGCATGGATCCCTAAATGGAGCAAAAAAAAAATGATAGATATGATCACATGTAGACCTGATTGGTGCATTTCAAGACAAAGAATATGGGGAGTACCTATTCCACTTTTTATTCATAAAAAAACAGGAAAATTTCATCCAAATACTTCAAAATTTTCTAAAAAAATTATTCAAAATATAGAAAACCATGGAATTCAATCATGGTTTGACATTGATAAAAAATCATTATTAGGAAAAAATCATTCTGAATACAAAAAAATAGAAGATGTAATTGATGTTTGGTTTGAATCTGGGTCTATAAAAATATCAAATATATACAATAAAATAAAACAAAAAAACGATATATCTGATATTTGTATAGAAGGATTGGATCAGCATAGAGGTTGGTTTATGTCATCTCTAATTATTTCTACGGCAACAAACAATCAAACACCTTATAAAACCGTAATTACCCACGGATTTGTAGTAGATGAGTACAGAAAAAAAATGTCAAAATCTATTGGAAACACAATCAATCCTACAGATATCGTAAATACATTAGGCGCTGACATATTAAGGTTATGGACAGCTTCAACAAATTACTCTAAAGAAATGTCAATTTCTAAAAATACATTAGCACACATCTCTGATTACTATCGAAGAATTAGAAATACTGCTAGATTTCTTTTAGCTAATTTACACGAATTCAATCCAAAAAAAAACTGTATTCCATCACATAAAATGATCAAAATAGATAAATGGGCCATAAGTCAAACATTATATATTCAAAAAAAAATAATTAGCTGCTATAAAAAATACGAATTTCACGAAATTGTAAAATATATAATGAACTTTTGCTCTATAAATATGGGATCTTTCTATTTAGAAATAATAAAAGATAGACAATATACTACAAAATCTAATAGTATATCTAGAAGAAGTTGTCAAACCGCTATGTATTTAATTTTAAATGCTTTTATAAAATGGATTGCTCCCATCTTATCATTCACTGCTGATGAAATATGGAGTCATCTACCAAAAAATAAAAACGACTCTGTATTTCTAGAAAAATGGTCTAATGATCTATTTCACATAAGTAATTTAGAAACAATGAATGATGACTATTGGAATCAACTATTAACTATTAAAAATGAAGTAAATAAAGCACTAGAAGAAGCTAGAAAAAACAAAATACTAGGAAATTCTCTAGATGCATCTATTGTACTATACGTAGATAATCAAACAGAATATAATTTAAAATTACTTGAGAACGAATTAAAATTTTTATTTATAGTTTCTGAAGTAAAAATAAAAAAATTTAAAAAATCTGTACATCATACCTTATCAAATAATATTTTAAAAAATTTTAACATACACATAAAAAAAATGCACGGAAACAAATGTCCAAGATGTTGGCATATAATATCTACACTAAAAACAGCACAAAACTCTGAACTTTGTACACGTTGCATTTTAAATACAATTGGACCAGGTGAAATACGTAAATTTTTATAATGAAAATATCATTTATACATTATCGTTTAATACTATTATTTTTTATAATTTTTAGCATAGTTTCATTAGACAGGATTAGCAAAAATTGGATTACTAAAACACTTTCACTCTATGATTCTATACCCATAACTAAAATTATAAATATATTTTATGTTCGAAATTACGGAATAGCATTTAATATACTGTCGAATAATAACATAGGACAAAAATATTTATTATGTTCAATATGTATTATTTCAATACTAATTTTATTTAAAATAATGCATTCACTAGTAAAAAAAAATATTTCTTATAATATTCCCTATACATTAATTGTAAGCGGAGCAATAGGAAATCTTATAGATCGATTTTATTTTGGATACGTAATAGATTTTATAGATTTACATATTCAAAATCAACATTTTGCTACATTTAATATAGCTGATATTAGCATTTTTTTAGGTGCTTTTCTATTTTTACTAATAAAAAATTAATTTTACTAAAATATTTAAAAACTTCATCGTCAATAATATACATATATTTTTTGATATTAAAAATAGAAGGTATAAAATTTTTATATTATTTAATATTTGTAACAATTTAAAATATATTACTGTAAACATGTATAACAATAAAAGTTTAAAATCAATATACTTAAAAAATATAACCACTCATTACTGACAATATTAAAAAATAAAACCATTACTATTAAAACAAATGTTTTTTTAAAAAATTTTTTAATTTATGAATACTAAAAATATTTAATAAATAATCTTACATAAAACAATATATATTACGTAACGTCAACTTTTATTAAAATATAAATATTCATTAAAAAACAAAAAACACAACAATTAATAAAATTATTCATTAAGTTAAATTAATAAAATGAACTAAATAATAAATTAAAATTAAAATTTATATCTAACCCTTATATTCAAATAACACTAAAGGAAATACATTATTATGACAAAACAAATATTAAAGATAGCTATTTCAGGAGCCTTAGGAAGAATGGGTAAAATTCTAATTAAAACAATAAAAAATAAAAAAAACATTTCTTTAACTACAGCCATAGTAAAAAAAAAATCACCTTATCTTCAACAAGATATAGGACTAGTTACTAATATTGGTAAAATAGGAATACCAATTACAGATTCTATAAAACGTCATTTAAAACAATTTAATATACTTATAGACTTCACAAATCCAAAAACAACATTAGAAAATTTAGAAATTTGCGCTAAAAGCAACAAAAATATAATCATAGGAACAACAGGCTTTACTAAATCAGAACAAAAAAAAATTGAAAATTTTTCTAAAAGCATAGGAATCGTTCAATCATCAAATTATAGCATTGGTATTAATTTAATAATGAATTTATTAGAAAAAACAACCAAAATACTAGGCGAAAACTTTGATATTGAAATTATTGAAGCACACCATAATCAAAAAATAGATTCTCCCTCTGGAACAGCTATAGCAATAGGAAAAAAAATATGTAAAACAATGAATTGGAATTTTGAAGAAAAAGCTGTCTATGCAAGAAAAACAAGAAATATCCCAAGAACCAAAAACGAAATCGGATTTTCTACTATACGCGCAGGTAATATTATTGGGGAACATAAAATTATTTTTGCTAATTCTGATGAACATATTGAAATAAAACATAAAGCAATAACTAGATCTATTTTTGCTAAAGGAGCAATTCATGCTGCATTATGGTTATTTAAACAAAATAATCTTACTGGATTATATAATATGAATGACGTGCTTAAAATTTAATATCATTCAAAAATTATTTTTAAAATTAACTAAAATAAACAAATATTTATTTAATTTATAATTACATTAATAAAATAAAAATTTGTCCAAAACAATAAAAACAATTTATCCATCTAAATATACTAATCTAATAAGAGAGAAAATATTTTGGAAAAATCTGCAACACTTATTTTAAAAGATGGAAATGTATTCTATGGAAAATCTATCGGAGTTCAAGGAGAAACATATGGTGAAGTTGTTTTTAATACCTCCATGACAGGATACCAAGAAATTCTAACAGATCCATCTTATTCTAATCAAATCATTACATTTACAAGTCCACATATAGGAAATGTAGGAATCAATAAATACGATCAAGAATCTTCAATGATTCATGCAAAAGGATTAATTATCAAAGAACTTTCCAAAATTTATAGCAATTATAGAAGCCAAACTAGTTTATCAAAATACTTATTTGATCAAAAAATAATAGCAATATCTAATATAGATACACGGAAACTAACTCGAATACTAAGAATTACAGGTTCACAATACGGATGTATTATCACAAAAAAAATTTGCGATATTAAAAATATATTGAATAAAATAGAAAAATTAAAATTTACTACTAAAAATCAAGATTTAGTAAAAAACATTAGCACAAAAAAAATATATACGTGGAATAAAAAATCAATAAATATTTATTCTAATCGAACTCAACACACAAAAACAAAACAAAAAATATGGCACGTAATTGTATATGATTTTGGAATAAAACAAAATATACTAAGAATGTTAACCGATAGACATTGTTATCTAACAGTCATACCTGCAAATACACCTGCTGAGAAAGCATTAGAATTACTTCCAGATGGAATTTTTCTCTCTAATGGACCAGGAGATCCGAGACCATGCAAATATGCTATACAAACTATTAATATGTTTTTAAAAATAAATATTCCTATATTTGGAATTTGTCTCGGACATCAACTATTAGCATTAGCAAGTGGAGCCGAAATAACTAAGATGAAATTTGGACATCACGGCGGAAATCATCCAGTACAAGAAATACAATCAAAAAATGTGATAATTACTTCTCAAAATCATAATTTTACAGTAAATCCTAAAAGCCTCTCTAAAAATATGAAAATTACTCATATTTCTTTATTCGACGGAACTATACAAGGTTTATGCAGAACAGATAAAAATGCTTTTAGTTTTCAAGGACATCCAGAAGCTAGTCCTGGACCTCACGATGCCATGAAACTATTTGATCAATTCATAACACTTATGAAAAATACACATGTGTCATAAAAAATTAATTATTTAGGAAAAATAATGCCAAAACGAACTGATATTAAATCTATTTTAATTCTAGGATCTGGTCCTATTATAATCGGACAAGCATGCGAATTTGACTATTCTGGAGTGCAAGCATGCCATGCTTTAAAAAAAATAGGATATAAAATTATTCTAGTAAATTCAAATCCAGCAACAATTATGACAGATCCAGAACTAGCTGATGTAACATACATTGAACCTATTCATTGGGAAATAATAACAAAAATAATTAAAAAAGAAAGACCTAATGCTATATTACCAACCATGGGTGGGCAAACAGCTTTAAACTGTACACTAGATTTATACCATCATAATATTCTATATAATTACAACGTAGAAATCATAGGAGCTACTATTAACTCTATTAAAAAAGCAGAAGATAGAAAACTTTTTGAAAAATGCATGAAAAAAATAGGACTAAAGACTGCTAAATGTGAAATTGTTAATAATATCAAAACAGCGTATAAAGTAATTAATAAAATAGGCTTTCCTGCAATTATTCGCCCTTCGTTTACCATGGGTGGCAGCGGAGGAGGAATAGCATATAATTATGAAGAATTCACAACAATATGTAAAACAGGACTAAAAATATCTCCAACAAAAGAGTTATTAATTGATGAATCTCTAATCGGATGGAAAGAATACGAAATGGAAGTAGTTAGAGATAAACATGATAATTGTCTTGTTATATGTTCTATCGAAAATATAGATCCTATGGGAATACATACTGGTGATTCCATCACTATTACACCTGCGCAAACTTTAACCGATAAAGAATACCAAATTATGAGAAATGCATCTATTTCAATATTAAGAGAAATTGGAGTAGAAACAGGTGGAGCTAATGTACAATTTGCAATAAATCCAAAAACTGGCAAAATGATAGTCATTGAAATGAATCCTAGAGTTTCAAGATCGTCAGCATTAGCTTCAAAAGCTACTGGTGTTCCTATTGCTAAAATTTCTGCACAACTTGCTATCGGGTTAACATTAGATGAAATAAAAAATGATATGATTGGAGAAAATACTACTGCATCTTTTGAGCCATCAATAGATTATGTTGTTACTAAAATACCAAGATTTAATTTTGAAAAATTCCCAGGTTGTAACGATAGATTAACTACACAAATGAAATCTGTAGGAGAAGTAATGGCCATCGGAAGAACATTTCAAGAATCCATACAAAAAGCGATGCAAAGCTTAGAAATAGGAGTGAACGGGTTTGATTCAAAAATAAAAAATTATAATAAAAAAACACAAATTGCTAAAATTAAACGTGAATTAAAAGAAGCGGGATCAGAAAGATTATGGTATATTGCAGATGCATTCCGCATGAAAATGACAATATCTGAAATATTTCATTTAACATTAATAGACAAATGGTTTTTATTTCATATCAAAGAACTAATCGATATAGAAGAACAAATAAAAAAAATAAATATCAATTCATTGAACTATAATTACTTTAAATTTTTAAAACAAAAAGGATTTTCAGATTTAAGAATTGCTAAACTTACAAACTCTTCAGAACAACAAATTAGAAATAAAAGACATAATCTAAAACTATATCCTGTATATAAAAGAATTGACACCTGTGCAGCTGAATTTTCTAATAATACAGCATATATGTATTCAACATGGGAAGATGAATGTGAATCTAATCCTACTAACAATAAAAAAATTATTATTGTAGGAGGCGGGCCAAATAGAATTGGGCAAGGGATTGAATTTGACTACTGTTGCGTACATGCTACCCAAATATTAAAAAAAGACGGTTTCGAAACAATTATGATAAACTGCAATCCAGAAACTGTATCTACTGATTACGATATTTCAGATAGATTATATTTCGAACCAGTGACTTTAGAAAAAATTTTAGAAATTGTTAAAATAGAAAAACCATATGGAGTAATTATACAATATGGAGGACAAACACCACTAAAATTAGCTAAAGATCTAGAAAAAGAAAATGCACCTATTATAGGAACTAGTCCAAATTCTATTGATCAAGCAGAAAATAGAAAATATTTTCAAAAAATTGTATCTAAACTTAAACTCAAACAACCCTTAAATTCTACAGTCAATACTTTATACGAAGCACTTAATCAAGCAAAAAATATAAAATATCCAATTATGATTAGACCTTCTTACGTTTTAGGAGGACAATCAATGGAAATAGTAAATAATGATAGAGATTTAACCAATTACTTTCAAAATACGTTTAATAAATTTAAACAAGCTTCTATTCTGCTCGATCATTATTTAGAAGAAGCTACAGAAGTCGATGTTGATGCAATTTGCGACGGGAAAAACGTACTTATAGGAGGTATAATGGAACATATTGAACCAGCAGGAATACACTCAGGTGATTCTGCATGTTCACTTCCAGTGTATACTTTAAGCCCATCTATACAAAAAGAAATAAAATCTCAAGTAAAAAAACTAGCTATATCACTATCTGTAAAAGGGCTAATGAATGTACAATTTGCTATAAAAAATAAAGAAATCTATATTATTGAAGTTAATCCTAGAGCTTCTAGAACCATTCCTTTTGTATCCAAAGCTACTGGATTACCTCTTGCAAAAATTGCTGCTAGAGTAATGATAGGAAAAACTTTAATCGAACAAAATTATGTACACGAAATCACACCATCTTTCTATTCAGTTAAAGAAGTTGTATTACCATTTAATAAATTTTATGGAGTAGTACCTACCTTAGGTCCAGAAATGAAATCAACCGGGGAAGTAATGGGAATCGGAAAAAATTTTCAAGATGCATTTTCAAAAGCAATGTTAGGTGCACAAATTGATATGAAAAGATCTGGAAGAGTATTAATATCTGTTAAAGACAATGATAAAAATAAAATTATTCCATTAGCAATTAAACTAAAACAAAATGGATTCAAATTAGATGCAACTAATGGAACCGCTATAAAATTAATTAACTCTGGAATATCTGTTCGAAAAGTAAATAAAGTACATGAAGGAAGATTAAACGTACTAGATAGATTAAAAAATAACGAATATGTGTATATTATTCACACTACAAATTCTAAACAGACACTTCATGATTCAAAAGTTATCTATTATATCGCTATTCAAAACCACATTCACTATGACACTACCATAAACGGAGCACATGCAACAATCATGGCTATAACTACCAATCCAAAAAAATACATTACATCTCTACAAGACATGCATAAAACACAAAAAAAAATAAAAAATAATTTATAAACTTAATTTATAAAAATTTTTTCAAATCAATATGAAAAAAAAAGACTTAGATGCTTATCTACTTAAAAATATGAATATCAGTATTATTGTAGCTATGTCACAAAATTCTATTATCGGAAAAAAAAACAAAATACCATGGTACATAAAACAAGACTTACTTTGGTTTAAAAAAAACACAATAGGAAAAACTATTATTATGGGAAGAAAAACTTGGGAATCTATTGGTTTTGCTTTGCCTATGCGCCAAAACATAGTTTTAACCAGAAAAAAAAATTTTGTTAAAAAAAATGTTTTATTCACAAATTCTATAGACTCAGCTGTTAAATCTGCTGAATATAAAAAAGAAATTATGATTATTGGTGGAAGTAACCTATATAAACAAATGCTTCCATTTTCAAATAAACTATATCTTACAAAAATAAAAAAAGATTTTTCAGGTGATAAACACTTTCCTAAGTATAATATAAAAGAATGGAAAAAAATTTTTAAAAAAAATACTAAAGAATATGATCAAAAAAATAATCTGTATATCGTAAAATATGAAATTTTAAAAAAAATCAAAAATATTTAACTATTAACTTGATATTTTTCACGAAACCATGTCTTATCTTCTAATCTAAACATACTCAATGTACCACCCCAACAACATCCAGTGTCTAATGAAATAATATTGCTAGACAAAAAATCTTCTTCTAAAGAAGCCCAATGCCCAAAAAAAACTGAATAATCATTCAAAGATTCGTTGTTAATAGAAAACCAAGGTAATAAAGGCAAAGTATCCTTAGATGGAGATTTTTTACATAACATATCTAAATTTTTATCAGGACGACAATAACGCATTCGCGTAAATACCTTCAATGCAAAACTTAAATCTTTTAATTCTTTAATTCTTGATAAATTACTATATTTATAAAAATCATCTCTCTTAATGTCATTAATACTATACAATGTATTTAAAAATATGTCATAATTTTTATTAAATAAAATCATCTCTATTTTTTTTGAATAATATATAGATTTTTTAATACTCCAAAATGGATATATTCCTGCGTGAACCATAATTATTTTTTTTTCTTGATCAACTATTAACAATGGTTGTCGTCTTAACCAATAAATTAAATCATGAATATCTTCAGATTTTAATAAATTTTTCATTATAGTATTAAGTTTTTTATTTTTTTTAATATTTTTATATAACAAAATTAAATTCAAATCATGATTACCTAATACAACTTTTGCACTATCACCTAAAGAAATAACTAAACGTAATACCTCTAAAGAGTAAGGTCCTCTATTGATTAAATCTCCAGTTAACCATAAAACATCGCTACCAACATTAAAAGATACTTTTTCCAATAAACTAATTAATTCATTAAAACAACCATGAACATCACCCACTAAATATGTACTCATAATTCTATAAACCTGTAATTTTAATAATTTTTAAAAAATGATATTTTAAAATAATTTATACAATATAAAATTATAAAATATTATACTATTTAGTTCTAATAATATTTGACAATAAACAATATTGTTCTAATGACAAATCTTCAGCTCTAAGATTAGGATTTATACTAAACTTTTGTAATGCATCAATGTCAAACAAAGAAGATAAACTATTTTTTATCTTTTTTCTTCTTTGACTAAATGCTAATTTAGTTATATAACTTAAAATATTAATATCTTTAACATAAAATTTTTTTATTCTACAGGGTATTAACCTTACTAGTGTAGAAAAAACATTAGGTTTTGGATAAAAAGAATCTGGAGAAATGTTAAATAACCATTGTACAGTAAAATAATATTGAGTAATAATACTTAAACAACCATAACTTTTAGTGCCAGGTATAGCTAATAATCTATCAGCTACTTCTTTTTGAAACATAAAATGAATATCTATAATCTTATCACTAAACTGAAATAAATAAATTAATAATGAAACAGAAATATTATATGGTAAATTTCCAATCATACGAATTTTTTTGTCAGAATAACGAGTCAAATTAAAAAAATCAAATTTTAATGCGTCATTTATAAATACTTTTACGTTATCAAGATTATTAAATAACTTAGAACCTAATTTTTTATCATATTCTATGACAACCAATTGTTTTAATATGTTACAAATAGGATAAGTTAATGCACCCAATCCAGGTCCAATTTCTACCATAAAATCATATTTTTTAGGACAAATACTACTAATTATTTTATCAATAATTTTAGAATCTATTAAAAAATTTTGACCTAATTTACTATTATAAAAAAAATTATGCATTCTAGTTATATTCATAAATATAAAATAAAAAATTCAAAATATTCTAATTAAACCTATTTTTATTAATATATAATTCTTATTGCAAACACAGTTATCATCTAAATTATAATACTAAAAATCTATTATACCAAATTTTTATAAAATTTGCACATAATACTTTCTTTATATTAAATTTTATATTATTCAAATCAAAATAAAAAAATGTATTTACATATCCATAATATAATTATATCAAATGTTTTTTAAAAATAATTCTTAACAAAAAATCAATAATACTTCATTATCAATAATTTTTTAAAAATTACTAAATAAAAAAGCATGATATAAAACTAAATATTTTATATATTATACATAATAAATGTAAACACTCCAAAACAATAATTTAAACAAAATATGTTTTATAAATAAAATGAGAAAATATGGAAGCGTGGTTGGTTTATTTAATAAAAAAATCTATGACACATGCTTTATTGATAATAACAATAATAAGCTTTTTAGAATCACTGGCATTAATAGGATTAATTTTACCTGGAATAGTTTTTATGTCTATTTTAGGCACATTTATAGGAAATGGAACACTGAAATTATATCCAGCATGGATATCAGGAATAATAGGTTGTATGTTTGGAGATTGGATATCTTATTATTTAGGATGGAAATTTAAAAAATATTTAAAAAAAGTTTCTTTATTAAAAAAAAATAACATTGTTTTAAATAGAACTAAAAATACATTAAAAAAATACCCTATGTCTACAATATTTATAGGAAGATTTATAGGACCAATAAGACCATTAATCCCTATGGTTTGTGGAATGCTAAATATATCATTAAAAAAATTTATTCTTCCTAATATAATAGGATGCATACTATGGCCACCAATATATTTTTTACCTGGAATATTTGCTGGAATAGCCATAAACACCACTATTAACTACAATATAGAAACATATTTAAAATTACAATTTTTTTCTTCCATATTATTTATATGGTTAGGAATATTTTTATTATGGAAATATATAGAAAAAAAATCTGATTTA
Source organism: Buchnera aphidicola (Chaetogeoica yunlongensis) (assembly GCA_039829965.1). Lineage (NCBI taxonomy): Bacteria > Pseudomonadati > Pseudomonadota > Gammaproteobacteria > Enterobacterales > Erwiniaceae > Buchnera > Buchnera aphidicola. The sequence continues at coordinate 139,820 of CP139909.1, read as the reverse complement.
AAGAAAAAAAGTATATTTTATATACATTTTTTATTTTTTCCAATAATGTTTTTATCTATTGGAATCATAGTTATGATTTATATTCAATATAATCCAAAAATCATTCTTATTAGACAACTACTGTGGGATATATTTATTAAATAGCCATAAATTAATCACCATATATTACATTTGTATTATCTATATTACAAAAATAAATTTTTATTTTATAAATAATAAAAATAATTTTTATCTAAACTATGTAATTCTGTTAAATAAATTATTCTCGGCACGAAAGAATTCGAACTTCTTGGCTACTGACACCCCATATCAGTATGCTACTATACTGCGCTACGTGCCGAAATATATCTATTGTATCTTTCTAAAACATTAGAAATATACTAACATTATTTTTATACATAAACTGCTATATTTATCAAGAAGATATCCTTAAAAAATCAATATGTAAAATCTTAGATTTAAACACATGCCTTTGAATAGTTTTGATTTGAACTATACATTCAATATCATTAATAACCAATAAAATTTTTGTTTTATAAAGATCAATTTTCTTTATTTCCATATTTAAAAAAACATACTGTTCTAATTCAATGGCTAAATTAGGTTTAGAAGAACAGTATACTATAGCAGGAAACTTATCTCTTAAACGCAAATTTCTACTAGCATTAGTACCAAATTTTATACGCTTAGTTCCATAAATAGTTAACATAATTTACTCAATATTACCAAAAATAGAATTTTATTAAACAATTTACTACAAATAAAATAAAATTAAAACACTTTTAAATATTTAAAAAATATAAAACTTTATAAAATCACTCTAACAAAAAATACTAAAAAACTAATGTTTTCTAAAATTATTAAAAACGTTATAAAGATTTTATCCAATCTATTTCTTCCTGCCATAAAGAATGATTTGTTGTTTCTAAAATCATTGGAAAAATTTTATAATTAATATTTTTAATAATCCAACTAAATACTAATTTTCCAATATATCCGTATCCTAAATTATGATGTCGATCAACTCGACTATTTTTTTTTGTTTTAGAATCATTAATATGCATACCAGATAAATAATTCAATCCAACAATTTGATCAAATTTTTTAAATGTTTTACTACATTCTGATTCAGTATTGAGATCATATCCAGCTGAATATAAATGACAAGTATCTAAACAAACTCCTATTCGAGTCTTATCTTCAATTCGATAAATGATATCTGCTAAATGCTCAAAGCAATATCCTACATTTGAACCCTGTCCAGCTGTATTTTCAATGACTAGTTTTATTCCAGTTGTATTTTCTAAAGCAAAATTAATTGAATCTGAAATTCTCTTTAAACAAGACTGTTCATCTATTCGTTTCAAATGACTACCTGGATGGAAATTCAAAAGAGATAAACCTAGCTTTCTACAATTAACTATTTCATTTATAAAAAATAATCTAGATTTATTTAAATAATCATTAGATGGATGACCTAAATTAACTAAATAACTACTATGAGGTAAAATCTGATTAGAAAAATATTGAAAATATGTGCATAAAAATACAAACTTTTTAATTTCTAAATTATCAAAGTTAACTAACTTCCATCTTAAAGGACTTCCTAAAAAAAATGAAAAAGCTGTTGCACCTAATTTATTAGCTCTATAAACAACTTGATCTAATCCTCCTACAATACTAAGATGAGGACCTATATATTTCATTGTATTTCCTATATATAAAAATTTTTATATAGAAATATAAAAGTTTACATTTACAAATCCTAAAAAAAAACTAAAAAAATGTATTATATTTATAATATATTATATTAAAATAATTTATATTTATACAAATATAAGTAACCTATATCTAAAAAATACAACATATTAATACTTATGAATAACTTAAAATTGCAAGTAATCACTAAAATTATATACTAGTTTACTATATAAAATTTATAGCTAAAAATCAATCATACATTATCTTACAAAAATTAAAATAGGTAAAAATGAAAAGTTTTAAAACGTTTTATGAAATCATCTGCGTATTAAAAAAATACTGGAAACAACAAAATTGTGTTATTCTTCAAGCATTAGATATATCTGTAGGAGCTGGAACCTTTCATCCAAAAACTTTTTTTGGAACAATTGGATCCACACCTATTTCATTAGCATACGTACAATCCTCTAGAAGACCTTCAGATGGTCGATACGGAAAAAATCCATATCGATTACAACACTATTATCAATTCCAAGTTATTATAAAACCAGCTCCAAAAAATATTAAAGAACTATATCTAAATTCGTTAAAAATGCTTAATATAGATTTTAAAAACAACGATATAAGATTTATAGAAGATAATTGGGAAAATCCAACATTAGGAGCATGGGGAAAAGGATGGGAAATTTGGTTAAATGGTATGGAAATTACACAATTCACCTATTTTCAACAAGTTGGAGGAATAGATTGTGATCCAATTACTGCTGAAATTACATATGGACTAGAAAGACTTACTATGTATATACAAAATAAAACAAACATCTATGACATTGTTTGGAATAGTAATACTAAAAATGAAAATTCAATGATTATTACGTACGGTGATTTATTTCTAAATAATGAAATTGAAAATTCCCTATATAACTTTGAATATTCTAATTCTAATTTACATTTTGAATTATTTCAAAAATATTTAGAAGAAGCGAATAGAATTATAAATTTAACCGATAACTTAATAATACCTGCATATGAAAATCTATTATATGCCATACATTATTTTAATTTACTAGACGCAAAAAAACATTTTTTCACTACACAAAGACAAAAACACATCTTAAAAATAAGAAATCTATCTAAAAAAATAGCAACAAGTTATTATATTAAAAATAAAATAAAATTTATTACTCCGACATCTTAATATACAAAACAGGAAAATACATGAAACAAAATTTTTTAATTGAAATTGAAACAGAAGAATTACCACCAAAAGATTTAAAAAACACTGCTATATCTTTTAAAAAACAAATAATTAAATACACAAAAATATACAATCTTTTGTATAAAAAAATAAATTGGTTTGCTACACCTAGAAGAATTGCAATACTTCTTAAAAATATACATATAGATATTAAAAAAAAAATATACATAACACATAAAGGACCATTAATTACACATGCATTTGATAAATTTGGACAATCAACATCTATTACAAATCATTGGATGAAAAAACTTAACATAACTATAGATCAAACTCAAAATATAAAATCAAAAAATCATGAATGGATTACATATATTCAAGAAATAAAACATGCAAACATTGAAAAAATACTTAACGAAATATGTTTACTGTCTATCAAAAATATTCCTATTTCTAATCCTATGAAATGGAATTCTAAAAATATTCAATTTTCTAGACCGATTAGAAATATAATTATGTTATTAAATGATAAAGTCATAAAAAGTAAAATATTAGGTCTAAAAACAAATAGGCTATTATCTGGACATACTTTTATGACTGAAAAAAAAATTATATTAAGTCATGCTAATGAATATTCTTTAACACTATTAACATCAGGAAAAATTATTGCAGACTATAATATTCGAAAAAATAAAATAAAAGAAGAAACTACTATAATTGCTAAATCAATCAATGGGATTTTAAAAATAAACGAAACACTATTAGAAGAAATAACATCCTTAGTAGAATGGCCTACAATACTTGTAGGAACATTTAATATAAAATTCTTAAATCTTCCTAATGAAATATTAGCATCTATTTTAGAGAAAAAACAAAAATGCTTTCCTATATATAATAAAAATAAAAAAAATCTCTTAAATTTCTTTATTATTGTTTCTAATATCGAAACTCATACCCCTAAAAATATTATTTTAGGATACGAACAAATAATCAATACTCAATTTTCCGATGTAAAATATTTTTTTAAAAAAGATACACAAATAAAATTAATAGATTATATTCCACTATTAAAACAAGTTATATTTTACGATGATTTAGGAAACATGTTTGAAAAAACCAATAGAATAAAAAAACTAGTTACTTGGATTTCAAAATATACAAACGCTAATTTAGAATATTGCATTCAAGCAGCAAAGTTATCTAAATGTGACTTAGTAACTAATATGGCATTTGAATTTCCAGAATATTCAGGAATAATAGGAATGTACTATGCATTATATCATTCTATACCTAAAGAAATTTCAATAGCCATCAAAGAACAATATAATCCTAGATTTTCAAAAGATATTTTACCATCTCACCCAGTCTCATACTCATTAGCATTGGCAGACAAAATAGACACATTAGTTGGAATATTTCATATTTATCATAACGACTATGACAAAATCAGCGAGAAAGATCCATTTGCATTAAGACGTTTAGCTATTGGAATATTACGTATTATTACAAAAAAAAATTTAAATATAAATTTATATAAATTATTAAACCAATCTTTTGAAATATATAATATATTATCTAATGACTTAATTAAAAAAAACTTAATACAAAAAATAATACCATTCATACTTAATAAAATATTTACTATATACGAAAAAAGAACATATGACCATTCTATTATTAAATCAATACTGATGAATAATCCCGAAAAATTAATTTATATAAATTATAAAATAAAAGCAATGTCTTATATCTTAAAAAACCATCCAGATACTATCATAAGTATCATACATACTAACAAACGTATTAATAATATACTAAAAAACACTCATACAACATTATTTCAAGATATAAAACCCGAGTTATTACAACAATATGAAGAAAATCAATTAATAGAAAAACTAAAATTTCTTACTCAAAAAAATAATCTTTTAGATTCAAAAGAAAAATATATATTCATGCTATTTCAGCTACAAAAATTATGTGTCCATATTAACAACTTTTTTAATAACGTTAAAATTAATCATGAAAATATTGACATTAAAATTAATCGACTAACATTATTAAAAAAAATAAAAAATTTATTCCTTATCATCTCAAATTTTTCTGACTTAAATTTAAAACTATCTAAATGAATTCCTTAAAAACTATTCATAAAAAACAAATAGAAAAGTTAATCTTAATATACTAACAATCTCTATATATTAACCATATTATCTAAAAATTTATAACATAAACACTAATACTAAACTATAAATTAAAAATACTAAACGTCACACAAATATCCATAGAATTAACTATAATTCATACTAAATTTAAATTATATTGAAATTCAAAATCTAAAAATAAAATTAACCAAAAATTCAACATAGTTAAATTTTATTAATGAATAAATAAATGAAATATCTTAAACATATGCATGTAAAAAATTTATTTATAAACACTAGAAATTAAAATTTAATTTATTCCATACTCTTTAATGTGCCCTTAGGAAAAACAGAAGTAATAAAATTAGATTTAACAAATACTCTAACATTATTATTCAATTCCAACATAATATAATCTGTTTTAGTAATTTTAACTACTTTTCCTATAAATCCACTAGAAGTAAGAACTTCATCACCATAAGTAAGAGAACTAATTAATTTTTGATGTTCCTGCATTTTTTTTCTTTGAGGGCGAAAAATCATAAAATAAAAAATTAATAAAAAGACTATTAACATAAATATAAGAGAATGTGTATTACTATTAGAAATAACACTGCTATTTCCAGCATATACCTTAGAAATAAAATTATTCATTATTGCTCCTAGAATTTAAAAATATTAAAATTATTTATGTTAAAACATTAAATATATCAAAATATATAAAATTTAATAAAAATTTAATAATGTCAAATATAAATTTTTTCTATAAAAAAATCAAACATGTATTTTGTAAATAAATGTAATAATTATTAAAAATAAAATATTTTTTAACTAATATATAAATAAAAATAGTTTCCCTTAAAATATTATTTTTTGGTTAAATAATATTTTTTGTCTCTCAATATTGCATTAAAATTCAATTTAAGAACTGAAATACATTCATTTAATAAATTAGAAATTAAATTTTCTGATAAAGTTTTTTCAGTATTTCCAAATACAAAATTTAAAGTTATACTTTTTTTACCTAAACCTATTTTTTCTCCACGAAATATATCAAATATTTTTACTTCTAAAATTTCATTTAATGAAACATTTCTACTTATCTTTAAAATGTCACTCGCTGATATTGATTCATCTACAATAATGGAAATATCTCTCGAACTAACTGGATATTCAGAAATATTCTCTATTCTATGTTCTGGAACATTTTTTATCCTATTCCAATTTAATTCAAATAAAATAGTAGTATATTTCAAATCTAATTTTTTTGAAACAATAGGATCAAGGACTCCAATCGCACCAATTTTTTGTTGTTCTAAATAAATAGCAGCACTTTGTTCTGAACACAATCCTGAACAAACTTCTTTTTTAAATGTTATAGCTTCTACTCTACCTAATAATTGAATTATTAACTCTAAATCTTCTTTTAAATCATAAAATTCAAAAACTTGATTATCATACCTCCAATGTTTATCATTTTTATAACCACTAACTACACCAGACAAACATAAACTTTGCCTTACACCTAAATATTCATCACTCTTTTCTTCAAAACATAAACCACTCTCAAAAAAACGCATAATTTTTTCTTGACGATTTTGATTATACAAAACACTAGATAATAATCCATTCCACAACGATAAACGCATAGATGACATATTTTTTGAAATAGGATTAGACAATAACAACATTTTCTTTTCAGAAAATAATAATCTTTGAATATTTGGATCTACAAATCCATAAGTAATAACTTCATTATACCCTAAACCTGTTAAAAATAATTTAACTCTATTTAAACATTCATATGAAATGGTATTATTAAAATCAATTACATTGTTATGACTGGTTAATAATTCTAAAGCAGGAAGATGATAATAACCAAAAATACGAATCAATTCACCAATTATATCTTCCTCAACTTTTATATCAAACTTCCAACTAGGGGGAAAAACTATCCAGCATTCTTTTTTACTTTCTACCATATAACCTAATTGTAATAAATATTTTTTTACTAAGCTAGAAGAAATAGCTCCTTTAAGATATTTAAACAAAGTATTCTTAAACAAAATAATCTTTATTCGATAAAAATTATTCTCCAATAATCCAGTAGAAGTAATATCTCCAGCATCACCACCACATATTTTTAAAATCAAATGTGTTATATAGTTCAAAGTCTTTAATTGAATACTCGGATCAACTCCTCTTTCATAATATTCTGTAAACTGATTTCTATATCCAAAATCAAAAGATAAATTTTTATCAGTACATAATAAAGAAGAATTAAATACAGAATATCCCAAAAATATATTTTTATCTTTACAAGATATTTTCGAATGATAAGACTGAACATGATTACCTAATACTAATATTTTTTCGTAATCAGATATTACTATCGCACGTTCATCTAAAAAAAATTCTTTTCTATCTTCATCATAAAAACTCTCACCTAATTTAGCCTGTCTAATTAATAAAGGATTTAAAACATCATTAATACTAAATGCAAAAATCGGTTGACCTAACTCTATTAATACATAATTTACAATATCTAAAACAACATTTTTAGAATTAATAGAAGAACGTCTTAATCGTTCTAATATCCAAATAGGAGTTTGTTTATTTAAATTTACATTTTTTATAATTCGACCACAAAAATAAATGCAAATATCAGGTATATTAATTAATATCCTAAATTTATCCGGAATAGTTACATTAATATGATATTTTTTCAATATAGGTAAATTAAAATTATTTAAAGCTAAAATATCCCTAGCAATTCCTAAAATACTTATTCCATCAGCGCGATTTGGTGTACTGCTAACTTTAATAATATTATCATTCTCAAATGATAAAAACTCACATAAATCAATACCCACAGAAATCTCAGAAGATATTTCAATAATACTATTTTTTATATTTAACATCCCTAAATCTTCAAAAGAACAGACCATACCTTCTGAAGTTTTATCTAAAAATTTTAAAAAATCAATAGATTTATTATCAAATAATTTAGAATCTTTTGTTGCTATAGCTAATTTCATTCCACATGAAAAACTAATATTATTAGAAGATATAACAAAAATAACTTTATCCTTTGAAATCTTTATTCTTAAAAAAATTATTTTATGAGGAATACTAATATATTCACATTCTATTACTTCTCCTACAACAATTTTTTCAAAAATTTTTGATACTTTTTTAGTCCTTTCTATTTCTATACCAGATTCAGTAATTTGATCATAGAATTTATCATCAATAGCCATCCCAAGCCATTCTGATAACCAATTTTCACTAAATTCCATTGTAAATACTCGTTTATTTAAATTGTTTAAGAAATTTTAAATTATTATCAAAAAAAACCCGAATATCGGGTATTCCATAATATAACATTGCAATTCTTTCCACACCCATTCCAAAAGCAAAACCAGAATACTTTTTAACACTTATGTTAGAATTAAATAAAACTTTTGGATGAATCATACCACAACCTAAAATTTCTAACCATTTTTTATTATTTCCTAATATATCAACTTCAGTAGATAATACAGTAAAAGGAAAATATGAAGCTCTAAATCTAATTCTGATTTTATTTCCAAAAAAATATTTTAAAAATTCTTCAATAATCCACTTTAAATTAAGAAAATTTATACTAGAGTCAACTACTAATCCTTCAATTTGATGAAACATCGGTGTGTGAGTAATATCATGGTCATTACGATATACTTTTCCAGGGGTAATAATTCTAATAGGAATTTTCTCATTTTTCATGATTCTCACTTGCATATTAGAAGTTTGAGTTCTAAGTAAACGAATTGAATCAAACCAAAAAGTATCATGAGTTGTTCTAGCCGGATGATGTTTAGGAATATTTAAAGCATCAAAATTATGATATTCATCATCTATTTCAGGTCCTTCTATAATTGAAAATCCTAATTTTATAAAAAATTTTTCTATTTTATTCATAACTAATGTTAAAGGATGTAATGTTCCAATATCATTTCTACGACATATTAAAGATACATCTATATTATTAGAATTTTTAAAATTACAAGACATCATAGATTCTATTTTTTTTTTATATAAATCAAATTCAATATTTAACTCTGACTTAAATTTATTAAACATTTTACAATATCTCTTATCACCATTATAAATAGCATAAGATATTTTCAATATTTTAGAAAAAAAATAACTTGGTTTTTTTAAATATTTATTACGTAATAAATTTAACTCTTGTATAGTAGTGACATTACGTATTTTAGTCTTAATAAATTTAATATACTCGTCTATCTCACACATCATGTATATTCTCCTATAAACTTTTTTTAATAATTAAATTTATACCTAATATCTTAAATGCTAAAAAGCCTCCAAGTAGGAGGCTTAAAATTCATTTATTTCAGATCTTAAAAAAATACATTTTATAATCAACATTGCAATTTATATATTTCGATAATTATTCGTTAAATAATCAATTTTAAACTCAAAATTAATAAAATTATATTTTTAAAGAATTTTTAGCACTACGTACTAATAAAGAAAAAGTTAAACTATCAGAAATTGCCAAGTGTGATAACATCTTTCTATCAATGTTTATGAACGATTTTTTTAATCCATACATAAATTTACTATAAGAAATTTGATTTTCGCGAACAGCAGCATTTATTCTAGCTATCCATAGTTTTCTAAAAAAGCGTTTACGCTGACGACGATCTCTATAAGAATATTGTCCTGCTTTTATTACTGCTTGATATGCTGATCTATATGTTCGAGATCTAGCACCATAATAACCTTTAGACTGATTTAAAGTTTTTTTATGACGAGCTCTAGCAGTTACACCTCTCTTAATATGAGTCATAATATTTCTCTATGTTCTATAAACTAAAAATAATTAAGTTTATAAATAAGGTAAAAACAAACGTACCTTTTCAACATCTGAGTGTGAAACTATTAATTTAGAACGCAAATGTCGCTTATAATGAGTACTTTTTTTTGTCAAAATATGTCGTAAATTAGCTTGTTTTCTTTTGAATTTATTCAATGCAGTTTTCTTAAAACGTTTGGCTGCACTTCTTAAAGTTTTGATTTTAGGCATATTAATATTCCAAAATAAATCAAAATTTACTAAAATATAAAATTTACTTTTTTTTAGATACCAAAGTCATAATCATTTGACGACCTTCAATCCTAGAAGGAAAATATTCTACAGAAGCTAATTCATGTAAATCCTTTTGTATTCTATTTAAAACATCAAAACCTATTTTTTGATGCGCCATTTCACGTCCACGAAAACGTAAAGTAACTTTTACTTTATCTCCATCTTCTAAAAATCGAATTAAATTACGAAGTTTTACACGATAATCTCCTTCATCAGTACTAGGTCTAAATTTAATTTCTTTTATATGCCTTACTTTTTGTTTTTTTCGTTGTTCTTTTAAAGATTTACTTTTTTTATACAAAAATTTTCCATAATTCATAATGCGACATACTTTAGGAATAGAATTTGGACTAATTTCTACTAAATCCAAGCCTTCCTCTTCAGCTTTATTTAACGCATACTCCAAAGTAACAATACCAATTTGATTTCCCTTTGAATCAGTAAGACGTACTTGTTCTGCACGAATTTCATGATTAAGCTTATTAGGTCTTGTTATTTGTGTTTTTTTTCCACCTTTTATACTTTATTCCTCCATTTGCTTATAACTATAATTATGAATTTCTTGTTTTATTTTTCTAATAAAATATTGTAATTTAATACAAGAAAAGTTTTTTCCAGATCTAGTCCTAAGAGTGATGGTATTACTATTTACTTCCTTGTCACCACAAATAATTATATAAGGAATTTTTCGTATAGAATATTCTCTAATCTTAAAACTAATTTTTTCATTTCTCAAATCTAATTCTGCACGAATACCTTCTACATAAAATTCTTTATATAACATTCTCAAATATTCAAAATTACTATCACGAATGCTAGTTAAAATCACTTGTATAGGAGCTAACCAAGTTGGAAAATTTCCAGAATATTCTTCTATTAAAATCCCTATAAACCTTTCAATAGAACCTAATATTGCTCTATGAACAACTATTGGAAATTTTTTAATATTATCACTATCTATATAAAAAGCATTTAAATTTTTTGGCAAATAAAAATCCAATTGTATAGTTGCACACTGCCATATTCTTCCTAACGAATCAGATAAAGATAATTCAATTTTAGGACCATAAAATGCACCTTCACCATGCTGATATTCAAATACTATACTATTATCTCGTAAAGATTTTTCTAAATCATGTTCTGCTTTACTCCAAAGTATATCATTACCTATACGAAATTTTGGTCGTGTAGACAATTTTACTAAAATTTTACTAAAACCAAATACTTTATATACATCATACACCATCTTAATGCAATTACTAACTTCACTACAAATTTGATCTTCTCTACAAAAAATATGGGCATCATCTTGAGTAAAATTTCTAATTCGCATTAAACCATGTAATGAGCCAGAAGGCTCATTCCTATGACAACTTCCAAATTCTGAAATTCTAATAGGAAGATCTCGATAGGAACGTAACGAATTACTAAAAATTTTTACATGTCCTGGACAATTCATAGGCTTTAATCCATATTGAAAATTACCTGATGTTACCATAAACATAGACTTTTTATAATTATCTAAATGACCACTATCTTTCCAAAGTTTTTTATTCATCATTAAAGGAGTTTTAACTTCTTGATAATTATACTCTTCTAACTTAATTCTCATAAAATCTTTTAATTTACGAAAAATTACTAAACCATGATTATGCCAAAATATCATTCCTGGTAAATCTTCTTGGATATGATACAAATCCAATTCTTTAGAGATTTTTCTATGATCTCTTTTTTCTAATATATCATAATTTTTTAAAAAATCTTTTAACTCTTTCTCTGTAATCCAAGCAGTACCATATATCCTTTGTAACACTCTATTTTTTTCATCGTTATTCCAATATACTCCAGAAAATTTTTGTAATTTAAAATTTTGACAAAAAGATATATTAGGAACTGAAATTCCATTCTGGATATCGACATACCCTTCATGAAAACACAACGAAACTAAATTATTAGATAAAGAATCTAATTTTTTTAATACAAAAACTTTGTAAATTTCATTACTGATTTCAAAAATATTACATGCTTCCTGTTTAGATACTTTCTTTACATCTATAATATATTCTCTATAAACAATTTTGCGCATATGAAATTCTAATATATCTAAATCTTTTTCTTTAAATGAAAAATTGACATCAATATCACAATAAAATCCATTTTCTAAAATACAATTTTCACTAATTTTTGAGTCGGGCCATAATTCTTTTACTGCTTTACCTAATAAGTAAGAACAAGTATTTCTTATGCTATCCAAAGCTAATTTATCTGTCTGATATATAATTTTAACTAAAGAATCACGTTTTATAATAAAATGTTTATCTACACTAACATGATTAACATATCCAAATATACAATATTTTTCTGAATTAAAAGAAATATCCTTTGACAGATCTAATATTGAAATAGAATTTCTATATAAACGAGAAGTGCCATCATAAAATGTAATAAGCGGCATTTATTAATCCTTATTTAAAATTTACACTACATTAAATTTATCTTATAAAACAAATGTTGAATAAAAAAAATAGCTATCTATACATATTAAACTTATCTATGAATATATACTAAAATAAAAATATATATTATTCCTAAAATTTATATCTAAAAAATAGATACCAGATCTAGAGTACTGGTATCTATCAATAATTAAAATCTACTGTCAACAGAATCTGCTAATTTTTCAAGAAGTAATGCACTGTCTTTCCATCCTAAACACGGGTCAGTAATAGATTTTCCATAAATTAAAGATTTATTGCTCATTACTTTTTGAGCTCCTTCTTCTAAAAAACTTTCGATCATTACACCAAAAATTGCTGTTGAACCATCTCTGATTTGTTTAGCAATAGATTCTCCAACATCAATTTGACGACGATGTTGTTTTAAACAATTCCCATGACTAAAATCTATCATTAAATATTCTAAAAGATTAAATTCATTTAAATACCTGACCGCAACAGAAATATCTTTAGCATGATAATTTGGAGATTTTCCACCACGCATAATGACATGACCAAAAGGATTTCCACTAGTATAATTAATTGTCATTTGACCATGTTTATTAGGAGCTAAAAACAAATGTTTAACACTAGCTGCACGAATGGCATCTACAGCAATTTTTATATTTCCATCAGTTCCATTTTTAAAACCAACAGGACATGATAATGCAGATGCCATTTCACGATGAATTTGACTTTCAGTAGTACGAGCCCCAATAGCACCCCAGCTAATAAGATCTGCAATAAACTGTCCTATTACCATATCTAAAAATTCAGTAGCAGCTGGAACACCCAATGTATTAATATCTAACAACAATTTTCTAGCTACTGATAAACCAACATTTACTCGAAAACTACTATCTAAATCAGGATCAGAAATCAATCCTTTCCATCCTATCACAGTTCTAGGTTTCTCAAAATAAGTACGCATTACGATTTCAAGTCTAGAATGATATTTCTCACGTAATGTTTTTAATCTACCTGCATATTCTACTGCAGCAATAGGATCATGTACTGAACATGGACCAATAACAACAAGCAAACGAGGATCTTGACCTGTCATAATATTAGCAATATTTTTTCTTGTTTGAATGACAGTATCCATAATAGAAGGAGTAATAACATAACGTTGTGCTAATTCAGCTGGAGTAATCAATGGATCAATTCGTATTGTTCTCAATTCATCTGTTTTTTTCATGTTATTCTCTAAAATAAATATCTACAACTTAAAAAAATAAATATAACACTATCAATTCTACATAAAAATAAATAAAATTTTATATTTAATTATTAATTATATTAATATTTTAAAAAATATAATTAAAAATAAAAAATTTTTTCAATGTTTTATATAAAATTATGTTTTTATATTAAAATTCTAAGTGTTATAAAACTTTTAAAAAAAATATTAAAATATTAATATCTATTAATTAAAATACAAAATTTTTAAAAAAATTATTTAATAATTAATATTAACTATAAAATATATTTATTCTATAATATAAGAAATATTAAAAATCTAAAAATAAATATGCATTATACTTATGTTTTAAAATTAAAACTTTTTTAAAAAAAAATTATGTAATACTAATTAATATCTCTAAAAAAACTATAAATTTTTTATTTTTTTATTTTTTTATTATCAAATAAATTTTATAAGAATATTATTAATTCCTTTTATCAATTTTTTTTTTTAAAATAAAACTTTGAATTGACCTCTTGGACAAAGAATTAGAATCTGAAATGTTATACATCCAAGAAAAAATTAAGCGATATGAAATAACTAATATTACAGGACCAATAAATAATCCGATCATACCAAATGCAATTAACCCGCCAATAACTCCTGATAAAATAATTACAGTAGGTAAATTAGCACCAATACGTATTAAAATAGGACGTAATATATGATCCAAAATACAAACTACACAACTCCAAATCAATAAAACAGTTCCCCAAGTTGTATTACCATTTAAATACAACCAAATTATAGCTGGAACTAATACTGGTAACGGACCTAATTGAACTAAACAAAATATAATTATTAACACCATTAAAAAAGAAGAATATGGTATACCAGAAATAGCTAATCCTATTCCACTTAATATTCCTTGCACTAAAGCCGTGACGACAACACCCAAAGCAACTGCTCTAATAGCTTGTCCTGCTAATAATACTAATGCATCTCCAGACTCTGAACCTAATTTTATAGCAAAATACCGAATTAAATTTTGTACTTTTTCTCCATTCCAATACAACAAAGAACTAAAAATTAGCATAAAAATAAGATGTAAAACAAATCTTCCACAATGACCAACTTGCATCACAAAAAACTCAGTAGTTCTTCCCATATATGGTTGAAATTTTGCAATTAATTCACTTCCACCTTCATTCAATAATTTTTGATAGCTAGAAAATAATTTTATCCCGATAATAGGAATGTTTTGCAACCATTCTAACGCTGGAAAACTAAATTCATCAGAATTTAACCAACTAATTACAGCTGTACTATTTTCAATTAAACTATTCACTATACATACAATTGGCACAATAAAAACTAACAATAAAGACAAAATCATTAAAATTACAGCGAAAAAACGACTTCCCCATAACAATATTTGCAATTTTAAAAAAATTGGCCACGTTGCTATTACAACCATTCCCGCCCATGAAAAACCCAAAAAAAATGGGCGCATAATCCACAAACTAGAAAAAATCATAATAGTAACAAATATCAAAGAAAAAACTACTTGTGGAAAATTCATACTTTTTTTTGAATTTTGCATACAAACATTATACCTTTTATAGTTTTTAATTATTTTTACACACTATTTTTATTTACTAAACAAACAGTAAATATAAAAATAAATATTACATTATAAATTTTATTACATATAATTTAAAATAACATAAATAATAAAACATCTATTACAAATATACAAAATACAAAAAAATATATATTAAATACTTATATATAACTATAAATCTACTAAACTAGTTAATTCTATAATAACAAAATATATAAAAAATTATATGACACTATTCATAATTTTAATTTATTGCAGTAAAATACCATACACCAAACAGTACTATAAAAACATTTTAATACTACTAACATAAATTAATATTTAAAAATAAATTTATATAAATATTTCAACATAAAAATATAATACTTAATAATTTTATCAAAAAAATATATTTCAACATAAATATGCTAAAATCCATATCGTAGTAAATTTTAAATTTTTTACTCTATCTTATATATCAAAATTTCTCTAAAAATAATTTAAAATATTAGGAATAAATATGAACGAAAAAAACCATTTTGTTTTATTACTTCCATCTCATAATAATAAAATAAAGTATACTCAAGGAATCAAATTAACTATTTCAGCTAAAAAACAACTTATATTGTTAACAAAAAAAAACAAAAAAAAAATTAAAATAGGTATAAGAAAAACAGGTTGCGCAGGATTTCAATATTTTATGGAAGAAATAAAGCATCCACTAAACGATCTCACAACTACAATGTTTTTTTCTAAAGAGATTTCTTTAGTAATTGAAAATAAAAATCTAAATATTTTAGATGGTATAAAAATAGATTTTGTAAAAGATGGAATAAATAAAAGTTTTAAATTTACACATAAAAAAATAAAAAATTTTTGTGGTTGTGGAAATAGTTTTGAACTATAAAAAACATAATTATATATAATATGCAACAAAATATTAAATTATAAATACATATAACTAAAATTACACCCAATGTAATAAACAGAAATGTTTCTTGCCTCTAGACAATAATGTATATTTATTAAATATTCTATCATTAATACAAAAACAATAAAACGGATTATTTTGCACAACATGATTAATACGAATAGAATTAGACACAATCATATTTTTAGCATTAATTCTAGATAATGCTAACTGAGAATCAACTAATATTTGCTGAAGATTTTTTGAAAAATCTACTTTAACAGAAGGAATACCATCTTTCTCTAATTGAATAAAATCAGATTCTTTCATATCACACAATTTTCCAGAAAAAAGATTTATAGTAATACGTTTAACAGCTTCAAGTTCTTTTTGACCATGAATTAAACCAGTTAAAAAATCAGCAAGGATTTTTTTATGTTTATTGATACCAACCAAGACAGAGTCATATTTCATTTCTTCTATTTCAGATAAACTTAAAAAAGTAAACATCTTTAAAAAAGTGTATAAATCAGAATCAGGAATATTTAACCAATATTGATAAAACTTATAAGGAGTGGTTTTTTTTCCATCCAACCAAATAGTATCTGATTCAGTTTTTCCAAATTTGATTCCATCTTTCTTTGTTAATAAAGGAAGAGTCATACCAAATACTTTTCTCTTATATAACTTTCTAGTTAATTCAATTCCAGATGTAATATTCCCCCACTGATCAGAACCACCAATTTGCAATACAACTCCTAAATTTTTATTTAAAATTGCAAAATCATATGCTTGTAACAAATTATATGAAAACTCAGTAAATGAAATTCCACAATCTAAACGATTAATTCTATTTTGAACAGCATCTCTTACTATCATTTTATTAATAGAAAAATATTTACCAATATCACGTAAAAACATAATTATATTTATATTTTTAAACCAATCAAAATTATCTACAATAACACAATTACGATTATTTGCATCAAATTCTAAAAACAATGATAACTGATTAATAATTTTATTTTTCCATGAACAAATTAATTCACTTGTATTTAATTTTCGCTCTGTACTCTTAAAACTAGGATCACCAATTAAACTTGTAGCTCCTCCTATTAAAACAACCGGTTTATGACCTGCACAATAAAATCTTTTTAAACATAATAATGGCAAAATATGACCAATATGCAAACTATCTGCTGTTATATCAAAACCACAATATATAGAAATTTTTTTGTTAAATAACAACTTAACCAAATTCAATTCATCTGTAATTTGTGAAATTAATCCTCTGTTTTTTAATTCTTGAATTAAAGTCTGATCTAACATAATGTTTTTATCCTAAAATTAAAAACCTCTAACGTATTTATATGATATTTTTTAATTATTCAAAAAATAATATTTACACACTAAATATCTTAAAATTTAAACTTTATTTTTAAATTCACAATCGTGACTTATACAACATTTTAAACATTTAGGTTTATAAAAAGTACATATATGACGACCATGCATTAAAAACAAAAAATGGCATTTTAATTTAAAATTACTAGGAACAAAATCTAATAATTTTTTTTCTACTTCAAAAACAGTTTTTCCCGTTGCAAAACCAGTACGATTACAAACTCGAAATACATGAGTATCTACAGCAATAGTTTTTTTCTTAAAAACAACATTTAAAATAACATTTGCTGTTTTTCTTCCAATTCCAGGCAAAGACTCCAAATCCTTTCTATTTCTAGGTATTTTACCATTATATTTTTTTAACAAGATGTTACATATTTTAAATATATTAATAGATTTTCGATTAAATAAACCAATTCTTTTTATACTTTTTTTAATCATAGGTAATCCTGCTAATATTAAACCTTTTGGAGTATTAGCAATACTAAATAATTTTTTTGTAACTATATTAACCATACGATCAGTCGTTTTTGCTGATAATAATACAGCAACTAATAACTCAAATTCAGAAGAAAAATTTAATTCAGTAGTTAAACTTCCATATGTATTTAAAAATATAGTTAAAATATTAATACGATTATTATAATTCACGTTTATTAATCTTATTTTTATTTAAAACAAGATTATTCATACACAAACAAATACGTTTATAATTTATACAAGACAATCTTGTTTCTATATAATTTTTACCAGCTATAATAAAAGCTAGAATCAAAAACGCACCAGAAGGAAATAAAAAAAATAAAAAAATTGAATTTACATGAAATATCTTAATATTAAAATAATGACTACAATATCCCAATATATCTTCTATTCCAAAAAATAATGTTCCATGACCAAAAATTTCTCTAAACATACCTAATAAAAACATAGACCATGTAGCACCTAAACCTATACTTAATCCATCTATAAACGAAGAAAAAATAGAACTTTTAATTGCTACAGAATCAGCACGACTACAAACAATACAATTAGTAATAATTAATGGAATAAAAATTCCTAAAGAATGATATAAATAATAAAAATATGCTTTAATTAATAAATCAAGAGAACTAACTATAGAACTAATTACTATAATATAAATTGGAATGCGAATATTTCTTGGAATATATTTTTTCAATGATGAAATTATTACATTCGTTATAATAAGAACAATTGTAGTTGCTATTCCTAATCCAATAGCATTAACGACACTAGTAGTAACCGATAAAACAGGACAAAGACCTAATAATTGGACTAAAGAGGAATTTTTTTTCCAAAAACCATTTAATATAATTTTAAAAAATTTATTCATAAACATTACACGGAGATAAATTTAAAATTTCAGATAATGGAAATGTACGCATTAATTTTACTATACGTTTAATCGAATTAACAATGGATAATGGAGTAATTGTTGCTCCCGTAAATTGATCAATATTACCTCCAAACTTTTTTAGAGATAAATACAAATCATTTTTATAAGAAATAGATACACCAGAAAACTTGGTAATCCAATCTGAAATATTAATATCAATTTTGTCACCTAATCCTGGAGTTTCATTATGATTCAATACTCGAACACCTAAAATTTTTCCACGAATAATATCTAAAGATATCATCATCTTAATGCTACCTGAATAACCATCAGGAGCAATAATATCAAAAATAATCACAGTCATTTTATTATTTTTTTTAGCTATCCATAAATAATGATTTTTATCATCACCTAATAATTTATTATTAAAAATAAAACACGATTTATTAATATCATTATCATAAAAATTTGAAGGAACTATTTGATTAAAAATTTTATTTTTATATATTGCTTCTTGATGCTGTATTTTACTTTTAGTAATAATATGTATTATAGATACATAACTTGATGCTAAAAAACCAAAAACACCTAAAACAATTGCAGTTCTAAAAATTTCACGTTTTTTATTTTTTTTTAACATATCCATATACACGTGGTTGAATATAATAATCTAATAAAGGCACAATAGAATTTGATAATAGTATAGAAAACGCTATTGCATCTGGATAACCCCCAAAAGTTCTAATTAACCAAACTAAAAATCCTATCATAATTCCAAATATTACTCTACCAACATTAGTAATCGAAGTTGTAACAGGATCTGTTGCAATAAAAAAAGCAGATAACATAGTACTTCCAAAAAATAACTGAAAAAAAGAAAAATACATATTACTTTCGCACAAATAACAATCTAACATGGAAAATATAAATAAAGTCAACAAAATACTCACTGGAATACGCCAACAAATTACATTTAAAAACAATAATATAATCCCACCTAATAAAAAACTAATATTAATTAATATCCACTTCCAACATTGAAAACTATAATCTAAATTAAACAATAAATAAATATTTTTAAAATATAAAAAATTAGTTCTTACCATTTCTAAAGGGGTAGCTTGAGTTACAAATTCATGCGAGATCTGTAATTTATCAATAATAGATAAATAAGTTTTCATATCAGTAAAAAAAATAACAGATAATACATCATATAAGTTAAATAAATTAAAATAACAAGAATTTTGAAAAGACCAATTAGTCATCAATATAGGAAAAGATATTAATAATATCGCATATCCACACATAGCAGGATTAAAAATATTATTTCCTAATCCTCCATATATCTGTTTAGCAATTATTATAGAAAAAAAAGAACCTAAACACGATAACCACCATGGAGACAATGAAGGTAAACTCACACCAATTAACACACCAGTTAAAGTAGCAGAATTATCAAAAAAAACTTGTTTAACATTTTGTTTTCGAAGAATTTTAATAAAAATTTCAAATAAAATAGAAAAAAAAATAGAAAGAAATATCTGAATACACACTCCATAACCAAAAAAATACAATTGTGTGCACATTCCTGGAATACTAGCAAATATTACTAATAGCATTATTTTATTAGTACTTCTATAAGTATAATTCAAAATTTTTTTCTTGTAATCTTCCATAACATCTTCTCATATATAAAACTCGAATAAAAATTAATTTATTTAAAACTAATTACTATAATATAAAAAAATATTTACATAACTTATATTATAAAAAATGTCTTCATTTTAAATAATATTAAAAATGTTTTATGTATAAAAAGTATTTAATTTTTTATATTTTTGATCTTTAACTTAAACTTCTTGCAAGAAATGTACTGAGAAAAAATAACATTATCATTATTTATTTTTTCTCGATTTAATCTATCCTGACGTATTAAGAACAAATCTTTAAAAATTTTAGCCTTGGTTTTATTTAAATTTGTGATAAAAATCTGTTTTTTTTCTCTTCGATAATAACTCATTAAAGGAATATGACTCGGACATACTTGTTCACACAAACCACACTCAATACAATCTAAAATTTTATACTTTTTAGATTTATCATGATTTAAATACCTACTATACCAATATAATTCTTCAGGTAATAAGCCCATTGGACATACATTA
Organism: Buchnera aphidicola (Chaetogeoica yunlongensis); assembly: GCA_039829965.1. Classification (NCBI taxonomy): domain Bacteria; kingdom Pseudomonadati; phylum Pseudomonadota; class Gammaproteobacteria; order Enterobacterales; family Erwiniaceae; genus Buchnera; species Buchnera aphidicola. Next base: position 118,505 of record CP139909.1, on the reverse strand, counting down.
GAACATGCCTTACACCGAATACAATTTTGTTCTTTTAAATAATTAAATTTATTTTTTAACACTGAAGAAAATAAAATACAATTATTTACTTTTAATATTGAAAAATTTAAATTTTTTAAAATGATTCCTGTCATAGGACCACCTATTCTTATTTCAAGCTGATTACTATTCATGCAAAAATAAGCCAATATATGCTTAATAGGAGTTCCAATTCTCACTAAAATATTCTTGGAAATAGATAATCCATTTCCTGATAACGTAATTATTCTTTCTGTTAATGGTTCCCCATTTAATACTGCTCTTTTTATTGCACGAACAGTTGAAACATTATACATTATTATTCCTAAATCAATAGAATGTTTACCCTCTGGTATTTCTTTTCCAAATAATGTCTTTATTAATTGTTTACTACTTCCAGCAGGATATTTATTTTTTACAGTTAATAATTTAAAATGTGAATAATAAAAAACTTTTTTTTTTAAAATATTAAATGAAATTAATTTTCCTTTAGACAAAACTATCAATACTTTTTTTATCTTCAAAATCCAAGTTAAAATTTTACAACCTTGTATTATTTCTTCAGAAAAATTTTGTATTAAACAATCATCAGAAGTTACCCAAGGTTCACTTTCTACTGCATTAACTACCAAAGTATGAACTTTTCCAATAGCATATTTTAACTTTTTAGAAGACATAAAACCTGAACCACTTAATCCCACTATACCAAAATTATAAATCAATTCAATTAACTGACTAGAACTAAATTTTTTATAATCATGCATTATTGGTATACGACTAACCCATTGATCTTTTCCATCAGATAAAATTATCACTGCAGAAAAAAACGTATCTGAGAAAAATAAATAATTATGCACAATATCAACCACAATGCCTGAACTGGGAGAATGAATTGGAGATAAATAATAATTTCCTAATGCTAATATTTGACCACGTAATACTTTATCTCCAATTTTAACACGTAATAAATTATTAGAAATTGCTTTAAAACTAACCAATACAAAAAATTTTTCTGGCAAAGTTAAATCTATAATTTCTAATAATCTGTTATCTTGTATTGAATTATTAACCATATTTGAATTATAAAAAATTTTTATAAACTTTTTAATAAAAATTTTATTCAAAAAAAATATTTTTTTTAAATAACATATTAAAAAATTTAACATATATATATACCAATTCATTATCATTAAAAATCTTATTTATTCTTCATAAAATATTGTTTTTTCTGTAATACAATTAGTAGGACATACCGATACACAGAGATTACAACCAGTACAAAATTCTTTTAATACTGTATGTTTAAAATTATATGTACCTACTATAGCATCTACAGGACAAACTAACCTACATTTAGAACAACCTACACAATTATTATCATCAATATCAACTATATTATACTTAATATTTTCTTCAAAATTCTGAATAACATCAATGTTATCCTGTTCATTATTTAACAAATTTTTTAACTTTATAATTGTATCTTTTCCACCAGGTAAACATTTATGAATACTCTCGTTTTGATTTATAATCGCATTAGAATATGCATAACATCCTGGATAACCACATTGAGCGCATTGCATTTGAGGTAATAACTTATCAACTTCATCAATTAAATTAAAATTAGATTTAACTGTAAACATACATGAAACTAAACTCACTAACATACCTAATATAAAACTCAACATGCTAAATATAATTATAGATATAACCATAATAAAATTCACTATAACTTTATTAATCCATTAAAACCCATAAAAGAAACAGATAACAAACTAGCAGTAATTAACACGATGGGATAACCACGAAAATAAATAGGTATATCAGATTCAGAAATTCGTTCTCTTATACTAGAAAATATTACTAAAACTAAAAAAAAACCTAAAGCAGAACTTAATCCATACACAAATGATTCAATAAAACCAAAATTTAACCTAGTATTTAATAAAGGAATTGCTAATACAGAACAATTAGTAGTTATCAAAGGTAAATATATTCCTAATAATTTATACAAAACAGGACTAAATTTTTTTATTAAAATTTCAATAATTTGTACACTAATTGAAATAACTAACATATAAATCATTATTCTAAGATGCTCTAACTGAAATGGAATTAAAATATAACAATTAATTATCCAAGATATTAATGATACAAAAACAATGACACAAGTAGTAGATACACCCATACCTACAGCTGAATTAATAGTTTTAGATATTCCCATAAAAGGACATAATCCTAAAAATCTCACTAATACAAAATTATTAATCAATATATTACTCATGAATAATAAAAAATAATACATAATAATAAAATCCAAATTAAAATTTAAATATTATCCTTAAAACATAAAATTACTTTAAATAAAATAAATTCAAAAAATAGTATTAAATATTATTAAATTTTTGATTACATATATTTTTTAATAAAAAACGTTCTATACTATCTACAGATATTTTAGTATATAAATCTATTTCAATATTAACAGAATCACCTATTTTCTTTTCTCCTATTGTAGTTCTAGATAATGTTTCTGGAATTAAGTATATGCAAAAAATATTCTCTCTAATTAAACCTACAGTTAAACTAATTCCATCTATACAAATAAAACCTTTATAAAATAAATATTTTAATACAGAAGAATTTTTTAACTTTATCCATAATTCATAATTTAAAAGTGACTTATGTTTATTACATATTTCACCAATAGTTAATATATGTCCAGAAACTAAATGTCCTCCTACTTCTTCTCCAAAGTTTAATGATCTTTCCAAATTAACATATTCGCTTACTGAAATTTTATCCAAATTAGTAATTCTAAGAGTTTCTTGAACAAGATCAACACTCACCACTGAATTAAAAACTTTTCTAACAGTCAAACAACACCCATTACAAGAAATAGATGCTCCTAATTCTAAATTTTTTACTAATAAAGATGAAGATCTAATTACCAATTGAACACAATTTTTTTTTTTAATATCTCTACAACTTGTCCAATATCTCTAATAATACCTGAAAACATATCAATCTTCCTCGAAAAATAATTAAAGTAAATTTAATTATGCTTTATCCTTCATTAATTTACTATATATATTAAATTTATAATAAATTTTAAGAGTAATTTAAACTAACATATACTTTATTAATAAATTAAAATATTTTAAAAAAATCACTAAAAATATTTAATAAAATATTTCAACTAAATATTGACTAAAAACTTTTATCAGAATTCAAAAATTAATTAAATATAAATATTAAATGGATGAAATATGCAAAAATATTTAAAAGAAATAAAAATATTATTAAAAATTACCATTCCTATAATTTTATCTCAAATATCACAAATGAGTATAGGATTTATAAATAATTTTATGATAAGACACTTTAAAGAAAGTGATATCGCATCAATTTCAATTGGAACATCAATTTGGTTTCCTGTTATTTTATTTGGACATGGATTATTACTATCTCTAGTACCAATCATTTCTCGCATGCACGGATCAAAAAATATCAGAAATATCCCACAACAAATTACAAATGCATACTGGTTAGCAACCTTGATATCAATAATAATTATGATTGTTTTATGGAATTCCAATATAATAATAAAATCTATACATCATATAAATCCTGAAATAGAAAAACAAAGCATAAAATACATAAGAATTTTATTATGGAGTACACCTGGTTATCTATATTTTCAAGTAATTCAAAACCAATGCGAAGGTTTACTAAAAACAAAACCTGCTATGTTTATAGGTATAATTGGATTATTATTGAATGTGATATTAAATTACATATTTATGTCAGGATATTGTTATTACTTTAATTATGGTAGCATGAGTTGCGGAATATCTTCAATTATAGTATATTGGTTCATGTTTTTAGCAATGAAAATAGTTACAAAACAAGATAAATTAGTCAATTATAATACATCTAATGGACTTTTAAAAAAAAAACATCTTAAACTATACCTTCCCAATCTAAAAATAATTTTTAATCTATTTAAAATAGGAATTCCTATTGCTTTTGCATTATTTTTCGAAGTAATTTTATTTACAATAATTACATTATTCATAGCATCTATGGGAGAAATTCAAATTATTTCACAGCAAATATCACTAAATATCAGTTCTATTATTTTTATTCTTCCACTCTCTATAGGAACAGCAACTAGTATTAGATTAGGATATTATTTAGGAAAAAAATCTTTTCATAAAATTTCTACAACTATTTTATCATCACAAATAATAGGACTAATACTTGCTATAATAATTTCAACATTAATAATATTATTTAATCATCAAATAATAACACTATACACTAAAAATAAAAATGTAATTGAATTATCAAAAAAAATTACATTTATTATAGCTAGTTATCAAATATTCGACTTTTTTCAAATTATTGGAAACGGAATTTTAAGAAGTTATAAAGATACTAATGCAATCTTTATCATTACTATTTTGTCATACTGGATAATAGGATTTCCCTGTGGATATATACTCGCACACACTAATTACATTACTTCTAAAATGGAAATTATAGGATTTTGGATTGGTATTTTTATTTCATTAACTATATCATCAATATTAATATTATTCAGAATTCACACACTTAAAACTAAACAAATCCCAACATAAATATAAATTTATAATTTATTTACTTGAAAAAAAATATATCTAAATATATAATTCAAATTCCTAAATTTAACTTTTATTAACGTGTCCGTAGCTCAGTAGGTTAGAGTGCCACCATGACACGGTGGAAGTCGGTGGTTCAATTCCACTCGGACACACCATTTTTATCATGATTTATAAACACTATTAAAATTTTAAAAAATATGCTAACAAAATTTATAAAAAAAATACAAACATATAAAATATTATTAGCATATAGCGGTGGTATTGATTCCACATTTTTATTATATCAATTCTTAAATTTCAAAAAAAAAAATAATAAATTTGAATTTAGAACCATACACATCAATCATCAATTACACCTAAATTCTAAAAAATGGAGTGAACATTGTAAAAATGTATGTAAAAAACATAAAATTCCTATTGTAATAAAAAAAATAAATATAAAAAAAAGTGGAAACATTGAAGAACAATCTAGAAAATTTAGATATGCTGCAATATATAAAGCACTAAATCCAAATGAACGAATTGTAACCGGACATAATCTAAATGATCAATGCGAAAATATTTTTTTAGCATTAAAAAGAGGAAGCGGAATTACTGGATTAAGTGGAATGTCTTATATTCAAGATACACAACAAAATAAAAAAAAAATTATTAGACCTCTTTTAACAATTTCTAGAGAGAATATAAAAAAATGGATGATCAACAGTAACATATCTTGGATTGAAGATTCTAGTAACCATGACATATATCATGATAGAAATTTTTTAAGACATAAAATAATTCCAAAATTAAAACAACGATGGCCTTACTTTGAAAAAAATTGTGCTAAAAGTATCCAAATACTAAATGAAGAAAAAAAAATCTTAAAAAATTTTACAAAAAAAATATTAAAACAACATCTAATATCAAATTCTATTTTAAATATTTCTACACTAAAATATAAAAAAAAGGAATTATTTAAAATTATTTTAAGAAATTGGATAACTTTAAATCAAAATATAATACCATCTTTTAAAATAATAAACGAAATATACAAACAAACACTATTTTCAAAAATAGATTCACAACCTAAAATTAAAATCAAAAATTACCAAATTCAAAAATATAAAAATTATATTTATCTAAACAAGAAAATACCAAATATAGAAAATTTAATTTTAATTTGGAAAAATATAGAAAAAAATTTATTACTACCATACAAATTAGGATACATCACTAAAAACAACTTCGGAACAGAAATACCTTATCCACAAAAAAACGAAATTATTAATATCCGATTTTTCACTAAAAAAAAATTTATTTTAAATAAAAACTCTAAAAGAACAACTTTAAAAAAAATATTTAAAATAAATTATTTAGCTCCATGGTATAGACAAAAAACTCCATTAATATTTTATAATAATAACTTTATTTGTGCATTAGGACTATGCATTACATATCAAAAAGAAATTAATAAAAATTTTAATTCAAAAAATAAATTAAAATTATCATGGATAAATAAAATTTAAAATAAAAAAATATAAATATATACCATCTATTATTCTTTAAAATTATTTATCATAATAATATTTAAACTAAAATCTTTAAACAATTATTTAAATCTATTCTATTTCTTAAATTCTTAAACATAGAAATATTATGATTTAATAAAGGAGAACTAATATCCTCCCATAGTAATGTTATATTCAAAAATTCTTCTACTTTTTCTACTAAATCAGGAACAATAGGTTTTAGCCATGTTGCTAAAATTCTAAATAAATTTATTGCCATAGTACACACATCATGCAAAATTATATCATACTTAACATGTTTTGCTAATTCCCATGGTTTTTTGTCATCTATATAACTATTTGCTAAATCAGCTAAGGAAATTACCTTAATCACAACTAAATTAAATTCACATCGTTCAAACATATTTTCAATATAAATAGAAGAATTAATAAACTTATCATACAACATTAAATTATCTATACGAGAAGAAAGCATACTTCCAAATCTAAAATTTATAAAATATGATACTCTAGAAGCTAAATTTACAATTTTATTAACAATATCAGAATTAACTTTACCAACGAAATGATCAAAATTAATTTCTATATCCTGTACTTTAGAAGATAATTTACTTGCATAATAATAACGCAAACTATCTGAATCTAAATATTTTAACCATTTTTTAGCTAAAACAAGAGTACCTTTCGATTTTGATAACTTTAATCCATTCATAGTTACATGACCATGAACAAAAATTTTAGTAGGTTTTCTAAAATTAATTGCTTCTAATATAGAAGGCCAAAAAAAACTATGAAAATAAATAATGTCCTTACCTATAAAATGATATAATTCGCAATTAGAATCTTTATTCCAAAAATCAAAAAAATTTATATCATGATTTTTATTACATAAATTTTTAAAAGTACTAATATAACCAATAGGAGCATCTAACCATACATAAAAATATTTATCTAAAAATTCAGGAATATTAAATCCAAAATAAGGTGAATCTCTAGAGATATCCCATTCTTTTAAACCAAGTTTCAACCATTCACTTAATTTATTCATTACTGATCCCTGAAAAACATCAGAAGATATCCAAGATTTTAAAAAATCTTTAAAATAAGGCAAATTAAAAAAAAAGTGTAATGATTTTTTAAGTATAGGGGTATATCCAGATAAAATAGAAACCGGATTTAATAAATCCACAGCAGAATACGAAGCACCACAAACTTCACAATGATCACCATATTGATCATGTTTATAACAAATAGGACAAGAGCCTTTAACATAGCGATCAGGAAGAAATATTTTTTTAAAATCATCAAATAACTGAAATATATCTTTTTTTATAATCAATCCTTGTTTCTTTAAACTTGAATATATTTTTTTTAAAAAAAATAAATTTTCTAAACTATGAGTCGAATAATAATTATCATAATTTATATTAAAATTTTTTAAATCACGAACATGATTTTTATAAATATAAGAAATATATTTTTCTGGAGAAAGATTCAAGCTATCAGATTTTAGCATAATTGGAGTTCCATGAGCATCATCAGAACAAATAAACCAAATCTCATATTTTTTCATTTTTTTATAACGAACCCAAATATCTGCTTGTATATGTTCTAACATATGTCCAATATGTAAATCTCCATTAGCATATGGAAAAGCGCAAGTAACTAAAATTTTTTTTTTCATTTATTAGATTTATTAGTAAAATTAATAGAAATAAAACAAAAATAACAAAATTAATTAAATTATAAAAAATATTGTTCTAAAAAATACCTAAATTCAACCAAAAAAAATTCCAGTTTGATTAAAATATTTAGAATTAGATCTAATATTATAAGGACGTACCGAAGGACTAGACAATAATTCAAAACTTAGTGCAGCAATTAACATTCCAGGACGCAAAGATAAAGTTGTTTTACCAAAATTAAAACATTCTAAAACAATATTTCCTTTCCAACCAGGGTCTATGCGATGAGAAGTAGCATGTATCATTAAACCTAATCTAGCTAATGAAGAACGTCCATCTAACCACCCTACTAAATTATTTGGTATAATAAATTTTTCAAAAGTGATTGCTAAAACAAAAACACCAGGATTTAATAAAAAAACATTATCATTAGAAACAATTTCTTTTTTATTTGTTAGTTTATTTAAAAGACTAAAAACCTCACTACTTGATTTACTCAAATCAACACTCTCAGGAAAATTATTACAAAAAGTAAAAAACTCATTACCCAAACGAATATCTACAGTCACTCCGTGAATAAATTCTTGATCTGGAACAGGATGAATTATTAATTTTTTTTTTCTTATCCACAACTCTATATCTTGATCACTTAATCTCATTAGAATTAAACCTTATTAACCTACTATATAATTACTTTATTTGAAAATAAAATTATAATATATGTTAAACAACTTAAATAATTTAAAAATATATATAAAAATAGTAATAAAAATTATTTTAAATGCCAATTAGTATGAAATATTCCAGGTTTATCTATTCTTCTATATGTATGAGCACCAAAAAAATCTCTTTGTGCTTGAATTAAATTAGAAGGTAAATTAGACGATCTATAACTATCAAAATACGAAATTGCAGAAGACAAAGCAGGTATAGGAATACCACAACGAACGGATATAGATACTACCTTACGCAATGAATTATGATAAATATTAGCTATTTTTTTAAAATAAGAAGTAAATAACAAATTTACTAAATCCTGTTTATTAATATACTCTTCATTAATATACTTTAACAGTTTCGCTCGAATAATACAACCAGATTGAAAAATTCTAGCAATCTCAGAACATTGTAAATTCCAATTATACTTTTTAGATGCACTATTTAACTGAGAAAACCCTTGAGCATATGAAATAATTTTTCCTAAATATAATGATTGCCTAACCTGCTCAATAAAATCTTCTTGATTATATATTAATAAATAATCACTAGGACCTTTCAATATTTTAGAAGCTAATAATCTTTGAGATTTTAAAGAAGATAAATATCTAGCAAAAACAGATTCAGTAATTAAAGTTAAAGGTTCACTAAGATCTAAAGCACTTTGAGTCGTCCAAGCACCTGTCCCTTTATTACTCCCGTCATCTAAAATATAATCTATTAAATAATTATTCTTAATATCTTTTCTAAGTAAAATATCTTTAGTAATATCAATTAAATAACTATTCAACTCACCTTTATTCCATTCACAAAAAATTTTTGACAATTTTTTGTTATCTAAACATAATAATACTTTTAAAATAAAATAAGACTCAGCAATTAATTGCATATCACCATATTCAATTCCATTATGTACCATTTTAACATAATGACCTGAGCCATTAGGTCCAATATATGTCACGCATGGTTTTCCTTGATGTTTTGCAGAAATTTTTTTTAACATAGGAGATATATAATTATATACTTTTCTACACCCACCCGGCATAATAGAAGGTCCATGTAAAGCTCCAAATTCCCCTCCAGAGAAACCTGCACCAATTAAATTTATTCCCATACTCAATAACTGATTATAACGATTAATAGTATCTTTATAAAAAGAATTTCCTCCATCAATAATAATATCACCTGGACTTAAATAAGGCAATAAAGACTGAATTACATCGTCTGTTGCACTACCAGACTTTACCATTAATAAAATACATCTTGGTTTTTCCAAAGAAAAAACAAAATTTTTAATAGAAGAATATGAAAAAAAATTTTTTTTAGGATACTCTAACATAAATTTATTTGTAACTTCTACAGAACGATTAAATAAAGACACTGTATATTCATTACGCGCAATATTTAACGCTAAGTTTCGTCCCATTACTGCTAATCCTATGATACCAATCTTCTGTTTAACCATAATTATACTTAACAAGCTCCTAATTCAAATAAATCATTATTTTACTTTTACTCTAAAGTAAAATAAATATAAAATTGTTGGATAATTTAAACTATATAAAATTAGCACACAGCGAATTATAATAAAATACTAAAAAATAATTGTTTAGAAATTACTTATCTCTAATTTTTAAATTTTTTATAATATCACAAAAATCTAAATTATAACTATGTAACAAAACTAATAAATGATAAATTAAATCTGAAGATTCATTTATAAGTTGATCTTTATTCTTAGAAACTGCTGCAATAGATGTTTCTACCGCTTCTTCAGAAACCTTTTGTGCTATTCTATTAATACCACTACTATGTAAACTAGAAGTATAAGAATCATCTGAAAACTTTTCTTTTTTAAGTTTTAAATTACTTTCTAAATCATAAAAAAAAGATAAAGTAGTAGACAATGATTTAAAACAACTAGGACAATTTAAATGACATACATTTCCAACAGGATTCACTAAAATTAATAAAGAATCTTGATCACAATCCAATGTCATACTTACAACATAAAGATAATTTTTAGAAATTTCACCTTTAGTCCATAAACGATTTTTAGTACGTGAAAAAAAAGTAACAATTTTATCACTCTGAGTTTTTTTTAGAGCTTCTGGGTTCATATATCCATGCATTAATACTTTACCTGAAATATTATGTTGTATAATAACTGGTATCATATTATTAACTTTTTTCCAATTAACATTAATTTCATATATTGTCTCTAACATAATCTTATTTCTAAACCTTTATTTAACAAAAATTCTTTTAATGTCCTAATTCCTAAAATATTCTTATGAAATATTGAAGCTGCTAAAGCACCATCAACACCAGCATCATTAAAAACATCATAAAAATGAATACTTTTACCTGCTCCACCTGATGCAATTAATGGAACATGACATATCTTTCTAACTTTTTTTAATTGAAAAATATCATATCCATTACCAACACCATCATGATTCATAACATTTAATACTATTTCACCAGCACCTAAACATTGAACTTTCTTTATCCAATCTAATGTAATTAAAGAAGTTCTTATCATTGTTTGTTCATTACCAGTATATTGACAAACATAATATTGAGCACTATTAGTATCATACCAAGAATCCACTCCAACAACCACACATTGAACTCCAAAACGATCTGCTATCCGACTAATTAAACTAGGATCTGATATTGCTGAAGAATTAATAGAAATTTTATCTGCACCGCTAAATAAAATGCTTTGCACATCAGCAATAGTTTTTATTCCACCTGCAACGCAAAAAGGAATATTAATAATTTTAGCTATCTTAGAAATCCATTTTTTTTCCACTAATTGATTGCTAGAAGAGGCATTAATATCATATAATACTAATTCATCAGCTCCTTGCTTAACATAATGTTGTACTAACGATAAAATATTTCCAACAACTGTATGATTCTTAAATTGAATACCCTTTACAACTAATCCACATTTTATATCCAAACATGGAATTATTCTTTTTGCCAACATTGAATCGCCTCCGACAAACTAAACCTATTTTCTAAAAGAGCACGACCAATTATAATATCTTTAACACCTGATTCCCTAACAATATAGATATCATTAAGATTTCCAATACCTCCAGACGATTGAAGATAAATATTATTAAATAATTGAGAAATATATTTATATAAATTAACATTAGGCCCGAAAAACGTCCCATCTTTTCTTACATCAGTACACAATATATGTTTACATCCTAATGTAATCAATTCCTGAATAGATTCTTCTAAAGATATTCTAGAAAAATCTTTCCATCCATTTATTACTACTTCTTTATATCCATTATCATGCACGTATACATCTAACGCTAAAACAATACTGTCATTTCCAAATTCTAATAACCATTTTTTTACTTCTTTTAAATTATTAATCACTGAAGAACCAATAACTACTCTTTTAGCACCATTAACTAATAATATTTCTACATCATTATAATTACGTATTCCACCTCCAACTTGAATAAAAAAATTAAAATAATTAAGTAAATCCTTTATTAAATCTATCTGTTTATTATTTGAATTAAAAGCACCATCTAAATCAACTATATGAATAATTTTAGCACCATCACTATAATATTTTTGTGCCACATCATAAATATTTTTATTATAATATGTTTTAAGATCATATTTTCCCTGATACAATCTAACGACCTTACCACCTATTAAATCAATAGAAGGAATAATCAATATTTACATCTCCAAAAAATTTTTTAATAATTGAGCACCTACATCACCAGATTTTTCTGGATGAAATTGAACACCAAAAAAATTTTTCATTTGTATAGCAGAACTAAAATAAACATTATATAACGTCTTAGAAATAGTATAAATATTTTTGCATATAGCATAACTATGTAAAAAATAAAACTTAGAATTATTATCAATATTAATAAATAATGGATGTTTTTTACAAAAAATAACATCATTCCAACCATTATGAGGAAGAGGGAGATTATTTGACTGTAGAATTCTTACAGGTAACTTTATTATATCTAACATTCTTACATTTTTAGATTCATCACTATAAGAACACAAAATTTGCATACCTAAACAAATCCCTAAAATAGGTTGTATGCACATTTTTATTACATCCACCAAATTCAATTCATTTAAAACATTCATTACTGAATACGAAGTTCCAATTCCAGGTAAAAAAATTTTATTAGAACCAAGTATCTCATGCTTATTTTCAGTAATATTAACTCGATAACCTAATCTCATAATAGCATATTTTAGAGAAGATAAATTTGCACAACGAGTGTTTATAATGGAAATATTCATTTATAATAATCCTTTAGAACTCGGTAAAACATTTCCACTAATTTTAATAGCCTGTTGTAACGTTTTTCCAAAAACCTTGAATAAACTTTCTAAACGATGATGATCGTTATTACCTGTACTTCTTATATGTAAAGTGCTATTCATTGAAAAAATCAGTGATCGAAAAAAATGTTTTACCATTTCAGAACTAATATCTCCTATATATTGATATTTAAAGTGTGCACGAAATTTTAAAAAAGGACGACCGCAAATATCTAATAGACAGTATCCAGAACTATCATCCATAGGAACAACAAAACCAAACCTATTCAAACCGAATTTGTCACCAATTGCCTTCAAAATAGCTTCTCCTAATGCAATACCTACATCTTCTATAGTATGATGATCATCTATACAAAGATCACCATTGGCAACAATCCTCATTCTAATACAACCATGCGTTGCAATTTGATCCAACATATGATTAAACATATTTAAGCCAGTATCTATAAAATTATTCCCATGTCTATCTAACCATATTTCTACTGTTATTTTAGTTTCTTTAGTATTACGTATTACTTTAGCATATCTATCACTTCTATCAGTTAATTTAAGTACAATTTCATCCCATGTCAAACCCTTCTTTCCTCCATATTTTATTCCTTTAATCCCCATATTTTTTGCTAACAAAACATCAGTATCTCTATCTCCTATAACAAAACAAGAATTTTTATTTAATAAATCATCTAATAACCAATGTTTTACAAGATCAGTATTAGGTTTTCTACATTTACAATTATCTTTTAATTCATGAGGACAAATTAAAATTTCTTTAAATTTTATTCCCTGAGATAAAAATACATTTATCATAAATTCATGTGGGACTGAAAAATCTAAATAAGGAAATTTAATAGATCCCAAACCATCCTGATTAGTAACCATTATAAATTCATAACCAAAATTTTTTAATACAACTAAAGAAGAAATAACATTTTTTTCAAAAACTAATTTATTTAAACTATCTATTTGAAAATTATCTAAAGGTTCTGAAATCAATGTACCATCTCTGTCAATAAACAAAATCTTTTCATGCACAAATCACCCCCTAAAATTTTTATAAATATGATCTATTTTTTTAATCACTCGAATCACTGATTGACACTCAAAAAAACTTCCTATAGATATACGTATGCAATTATGTAAATTAATTTTTTTACTTTGATCTCTAACAATAATTTTATTACTATATAATTCTTTAAATATAATTTTAGAATCAAAAAATCTTACTAAACAATAATTAGAAAAACTATTAAATACAGTATCAACACATTTCATTAATCTTAACTTTTGTACTAACCAAATACGATTTAAATTCAAATCTAAAACTCTCTTTCGCATTATATCTACATTTTTTTTATTCAATGCTCTACTGGCTATTTCAGAAACTGGTATAGATATCGGATAAGGATTTATAACTTTAGATAATACTTTTATTATTTTAATATTAGATAAAATAAAACCACAACGTAATCCAGCTAAAGAAAAAGCTTTAGATAAAGTTCTTAATATAACTAAATTAGAGTATTTTTTTAATAAATTAACCATACTATAAATGGGACAAAATTCAATATATGCTTCATCAATAATGATTAGAGCTTTTCCTAAAGTTAATTCTAATAAAAAAATAATGTCTTGAGCATTAACAATATTACCAGTAGGATTATTTGGATTACAAACATAAATCAATTTAACATTAAATATATTATCTACAATTAAATCTATATTTAATTGAAAAGATTCTAATAAAGGCAAACCAATACTTTCAATTCCTAAAATTTTAGCACTAATTTCATACATATCATAAGTAGGAGGAAAAAAAATAATCTTATCTTCCAATGGATTACAAAAAGTTTTAATCAATAATTCGATAGCTTCATCAGCACCTCTTGTAATTAATATTGTATTTACATCTACATCTACATAAGAACTATATGCATCTAATAATTTTTTAGGTTGAAATTCAGGATAACGATTTAAAGATACATCAATTAAATCAAAATAATCAAAATTAGGAGACTCATTTGCGTTTAACCAAATATCACCATCTCCACCAATTCTTCTAGCTGATTGATAAGGTATTAGTTTCAATATATTTTTTCGAACTAATTTTTCAATATTCATGTCAATCCTGATCCTGAATTATACATAATCTCTTTAAAATAGAATTACTATGAGCTTCCATACGCTCTAACTTAGATAAACACAACACAGTCGAAGAAATATTTAATAATCCTGTTTTATTTAATTTTTGTACTGAAATAATTTTTTGAAAATCTCTTATAGTTAATCCAGAATCAAAAACAGCACTTCCATATGTAGGCAATACATGATTTGTGCCAGTTGCATAATCTCCACAAGAAACTGCTGACCACTTTCCTAAAAAAATTGAACCTGCATTAATAACATAATCTAATAATTTTATTGAATTTTTACACTGAATCATTAAATGTTCAGGAGCGTAAAGATTAGATATTTCAAAACACTCTAATAAATTTTCTGTAACAATAATACTACTATGTTTTAATGAAAAACAAATCGTATCTTTTTTTAATAAAGTTTTTAGTTGACTATTTATTTCTAAAATAACATGCTTTGCTAAAGAAAAACTTGGCGTCACTAATAAAGCTTGTGAATAACTTCCATGTTCCATCTGAGATAATAAATCCGAAGCAATAATACTAGGGTCTGCATGTAAATCAGCAATAATCAATATTTCAGAAGGACCTGCTAACATATCAATAGAAACATCTTTTAATAAAAATTTAACTTGAGATTTCGCTTCAGTTACATAAATATTTCCTGGTCCAAAAATTTTATTTACTTTTGGTATAGTTTCAGTGCCAAACGCCATAGCAAAAATTGCTTGTGCGCCACCAATCTGAAATACCTTTTTTATACCACAAATTTTACTAACATATAAAATTTCAGAGGAAATAGGAGGAGGTGAACATATAATAATATTTTTACATTTTGCTATGTTAGCTGGAATAGCTAACATTAAAGCCGTAGAAATTAATGGTGAAACTCCACCAGGAATATACAATCCAATAGATTGAATAGGCCTAATAATTTGTTTACAAAGTATCCCTGATTGAATTTCAAAATCCATAAGATCTACGTTTTGTCGCTGATGAAATTTTAAAATATTATTTTTAGCTACTTCTATAAATTTTTTAACTTTTAAATTAAGGACGAACTCTGAATCAAATATTTGCTTTTCACTAATTGAAAAAGAAGATAACTCTACATTATCAAAACTTTTAGTATATTTCCTAATAGCTTCATCTCCAATACTTTTCACATCGTTAAAAATTTTACTTACTACTTTTTTAACGTATATATCATTACTATTAAAATTACTTGGTCGTGATAATACCTTTTTTTTTATTTCAACACCACAATCTTTCCAATGTAAAATTTTAATATTCTGATTCATATATTTAAACTTACTCCATCATTTTTTCAATTGGTAATACTAAAATAGAACTTGCTCCCAATAATTTTAACTTTTCCATAGTTTCCCAAAATAACGTTTCACTACTTACCATATGCATAGCTACACGAGTATTATCTCCAGCTAATTTTAATATTGTAGGTTTTTCTGCACCATGTAATAATTCCATAATGTGTTCTAAACAATTAATAGGAGCATGTAACATAATATATTTTGATTCTCTAGCTTTAATTACACCTTGAATACGTGTCATTAACTTATCTATAATATTTTTTTTTTTCGAAGAAATAACACCTGTTTTACAAATAAGACATGCTTTAGAAAAAAAAATTACTTCAACTTCACGTAATCCATTAGCTTCTAAAGTAGCGCCTGTAGATACTAAATCACAAATAGCATCAGCTAAACCAGCACGAGGAGCCACTTCAACTGAACCATTAAGCATGCATGATTTAAAAATTAGTTTTTTTTTATCTAAATACTGCTTTAATAAATGAGGATATGAAGTAGCAATTCTAGTATTATTCAAACAATAAATATTTTTATATACCTTATTTATAGGAATAGCTAAAGACAATCTACATACTCCAAAATCCAAACGTCCTAATTTCACATAGGAATAGTTTTCTAATTGAATTTTTCGATTCAAAACTTCTTCTTCTAATACATTTTCTCCAATAATACCTATATCTACTACCTTGTCCATAACTAAACCAGGAATATCATCATCTCTAACACACATGACATCTATAGGCATATTCTCTGAATATGCAATTAATTTTTGCTTATGCAAATTAATTTTAATACCACAACGCATCAATAAATCTTTCGAATCATCACTTAATCTTCCAGTCCGTTGCATTGCAATTCGCAATCGATTATTATTAATCATATTCAACTTATAATCCTATGAATAAATTATATTTAATATTTTATATATACTAATGATTTATAGACTCAAATCTAATGTTGCAAATTAATTAATTATAAAATTTTCCTTGTTATATAAAATTCATTAAAAAATAGGTTAAACAAAGGTTTTTGTTTCACTAAATTTTTAACTGACAATATATTTAAATATCATCAATTAAAGATAATTTTATAATTATACATTTATAATATTGTAACTAAAAAAATATATTTTAATAAATCTAATAATTCAACTATACCTAATATTTTCATAGTAAAGATAAACAGAATTTATTACTTTTTTTTTTTAAATTATATATAAAAAATTAAAATAACATAGATAATTTTCAAAAAATAAAATTAATTTTTACTCATATCAATTACTTAAATCAAGTAGAAATAAAATTTCTGTACTATTGCCAACTTTTTTTTGAACCTTATAAAAAGCTATTATATTAGGATGCCTAGAAAGCCATATTGGTATTTGCTTTTTTAAAACATTTTTACCATGACCATGAATAATACTTGCACATATAAAATTTTCTTTATAACAAATATTTAATAACTCTCCTAATTTTTTTTTAGCTTCTAATTGATTTAACCCGTGTAAATCAAGAATAATCTCCGGCATATATTGCCCTATCTTCAATTTTTTACATTTAGCATAATCATTTCTACTACGCATATAAAAAATAGAATTTTGATCAAATGACGTTTGAAATTTACAACATGAAAAATAATGACAATGAACATCTCGTTCATACATATCTTTTTTTATTTTCACATTATTTTTAATTTTACCACGTCTAGATTGAAAAATAGTATCCTGTTTTATTTTACGTATTCCACTAAATTCTTGATATAATAAAAATAAATCTTCAGTTAAAAATGAAACATTTTTATTCATTATTAATTACCAAAATTATATAAATCAAACTATTTAAAATAAATGAACATAACTCAAATAAAAAAACTGATTAATATAAAAAATTTTTATTAAATTAAAAAATTAAAAATATTATTCTAATAAAAATTATAAAAAAATACATTCAATTTTTAGACAAATAAAACTTCAAACTATATAAAGTTTTTAATAATATGCCATGAAAATAAAATTTTATCATCATAATCTACAAAATACATACAAAAATTACAAAATAATTAATTTACTTAATTCTTAACAAATGAAAATTCTTACCCATCTCTAATTAATATAAATAAAACTATATTTTTATCAAATTTTATAAATTATTACAAAATACATTAAATTTACTTTACAATGAATTTTAAAATTAAATATCAATTATAGGAATGAACACATGGCTGGAAATTCTATAGGGAAGCTATTTCAAGTTACAACATTTGGAGAATCTCACGGATTAAAACTAGGATGTATAATAGATGGAACACCACCAGGTTTAAAAATATCAGAAGGAGACTTGCAAAAAGAACTAAATAGAAGACGACCAGGAACATCTAAATATACTACACAAAGAAGAGAAGAAGATAAAGTTACTATTCTATCTGGAGTGTATCAAGGAAAAACAACAGGAACAAGTATCGGACTAATCGTTAAAAATACAGATCAAAGACCACAAGATTACACAAAAATAAATACATTATATAGACCAGGACACGCTGATTTTACTTATCAAAAAAAATATGGAATTAGAGATCCAAGAGGTGGAGGTAGATCATCTGCTAGAGAAACAGTTATGAGGGTAGCAGCAGGTGCTATTGCAAAAAAATATTTATATGACAATTATAAAATTATTATTCGAGGTTATTTAACACAAATAGGAAATATTATTTGCAAATTTTCATCTTGGAATGAAGTAAATACTAATCCATTTTTTTGCCCTAATCAAAAACAAATAATAAATATCAGTACACTAATAAAAAATCTCAAAAAAGAAGGAGATTCTATAGGAGCAAAAATAAAAATAATCTCTGAAAATGTGCCTATAGGTTTAGGAGAACCTGTATTTGATCGATTAGATGCTGATTTAGCTCATTCATTAATGAGTATTAATGCAGTTAAGGGTGTAGAAATTGGAGATGGTTTTAAAGTAGTTAATCAAAAAGGAAGTCAACATCGAGATGAAATGAACAAATACGGTTTTATAAGCAATCATTCAGGAGGTATTTTAGGAGGAATTAGCACTGGAGAAAATATTGTCACTACAATAGCACTAAAACCAACCTCAAGCATAAAGAAAATAGGAAATACAGTAAATATAAATGGAGATAATAGTGAAATTTCTATTTCTGGAAGACATGATCCATGTGTAGGTATACGAGCTGTTCCAATAGCAGAAGCTATGATTTCCATAACACTAATGGACCATATATTAAGATATCGAGGACAATGTGTAAAACCTAAATAAATTATAAAATAACAAAACTTACTATAAAACATAAATGAATAATTTGATAAATAAAAAATACGTAAAATAATAAATATTATTTATTTTTTTAATTAAATTAAAAAATATAAAAACTCACTAAAAATTTTTAAATATTAGTTTCTATTAAAAAAAATCCATAGCAATAATCAAATGAAATCCATATGCATACTTAACTAACAAATATATAAAAAAAATACAAATATTACTCTAAACTATTTTAATATTTCATAACAAAAATACTATTAAATTATATATTAAAAATAAAAAACTAAAAATTTTAACATTTAAAATATTTTATACTTCTTAATTAATAAATAATTTTAACGATTAATAAAACATATCTAGTTTTATAAAATTACAAAAATATATAAATATACATAAAAATTTTTATTAATACTTGAAATATATCTCAAAAAAAATTTTTTAAAAATTTAAACATTACAATTTTTAGTAATATACTAAACACTATCAATACTTTATCAAATCAAGATAAACTAAAAGTTGATACATAAATTTAATTAATTTTTAATATATATGTTTACACAATACATATAAACATTCTCATCTATTTTACATAAAACAATATTGTACAAAACCATTCAAAAAATAACTAAAATTTATTTTATTAATGAGAGAAATAAAAACATGTTTAAAGGTAGTATTGTTGCTCTTATTACACCCATGAATAAACATGGGAAAATTTGCGAACAAAGCTTAAACAACTTAATTAATTATCATATAAATAATGGAACAACCGCAATTGTTTCAGTTGGAACAACTGGAGAATCATCTACTCTTAGTCAAAAAGAACATATTAATGTTGTAATGTTAACATTAGAAATAGCTAATAACAGAATTCCTATAATAGCTGGAACCGGTGCTAATGCAACATCAGAAGCCATTTTATTAACAAAAAAGTTTGAACACACAGGAATATCTGCATGTTTAACAGTAACTCCTTATTATAATCGTCCTACTCAAGAAGGACTATATCAACATTTCAAAGCTATTTCAGAAAATACGCATTTACCACAAATTCTTTATAATGTTCCAATACGTACTGGATGCGACTTAATACCCAAGACAATCATTAAATTATCTAAATTAAAAAATATTATTGGAATAAAAGAAGCTACTGGAGATTTATCTCGTGTTCAAAAAATAAAACAATTCGTTAAAAAAAAATTCCTTATACTTAGTGGAGATGATACAACTTTTTTAGATTTTATGCAATTAGGTGGACAAGGTATAATATCAGTTACAGCTAACATAGCTGCAATAGAAATGAGTAAAATTTGTAAATTAGCTCTATCTAACAATTTTCAATCAGCAAGATTATTAAATAATTATTTACTACCACTGCATTACGGACTATTTTATGAACCTAATCCAATCCCAATCAAATGGTTAGCTAAAAAAATAGGTTTAATCAAATCAGATAAATTACGTTTACCCATGACTTCTATTTCAGACAAAACTCGTTTAATTTTAGAAAAAGCACTAAATTTTTCTAAAAATTTTTACAATAAAACTATTTAATCACTTTTTCTCAAATAAGAATTTTAAAATATAAATAACTTATATATAAAATATATAAAAATATTAATAATATTAAATATTAATATTGAATAATATAATAAACTAAAAAATTTTAAACAATATTTAATAAATATAAATTTTACATAAAATATACAGCTAAAAATTACTAAAACATAACTATTAATAAAATATAAATTTTATTAACTTATAATATGAACACCATAGCAGAGTATCATCAGAAAAATTGAGATACTCTGTAAATAAAAATTACGAAAACAATTTAAAATTTTTACTTTAAAATATCAAAATACTAATAAAAAAACTAAAATTTATAAAAAATTACACATTTTTATCACTCTCTGACTCTATTTTAAAAAACAATCGTGTAATAATATTTTCATACATTAAACTGAGAACTTCTAAATCTTCAACTTTAGTTTTTTCATTAACTTTATGAATAGTTTTATTCACTAAACCTAATTCTATAATTTCAGAACATATTTTAGAAATAAAACGACCATCAGAAGTTCCTCCTGACGTAGATAATTTAGGAACAATATTACAAACACTTTTAATTGATTGAATTACTACATCTGATAATAAACCAATCTTAGTTAAAAATGGATCTCCAGATAAATTCCAATTTATCGAATATTCAATATTACTATTACTTAACAATTCTTGTACTTTTTCTTTAATTTCACTACTTGTAATTTCATTATTAAAACGAAAATTAAATTTAACCGTTAATTTACATGGAATCATGTTACTACTAATAGATTGAGATTTGATTTCATAAATTTGAACACTAGTTGAAGCAAAAAATTTGTTTTGTCTACCCCAACAAGTAGATAACAATTCTTTAAGAAAAAAAATTGTTTGATGTATAGGATTATCAAATAACTTAGAGTATGCTATATGTTTTTGAATACTATAAATACGTATACAGGCTGTTATAGAACCCCTACGACCATATTTTATCACATCACCCAAACGTTTTACACTAGATGGTTCACCAATAATACAATAATCAATACTTTCTTTTCGATGAATTAAATTCAAAATTACTTTTTTAGTTCCATCTAATGCTTGAGATTCCTCATCTGAAGTAATTAAAAAAGCCAAACGTCCTTTAAAATTAGGATATTTTTTAATATATCTTTCAACAGCTATAATCATAGCTGATAATGCGCCCTTCATATCCACAATTCCTCGTCCAAAAAAATTACCTCGATAAATTGTAGGAGAAAAAGGAGGAAACTTCCAATGATCTAAGTTACCTGCAGAAACAACATCCGTATGTCCAGCAAACATTAAAGTGTTACCACTACCCTTACATGCCCAAATATTACTAGTATTATTTATGTTAATCTGTTCTACCGAAAAACCAAGACCAATCAATCTATTAGAAATTAATTCCTGACATCCTAAATCCATAGGACTAACAGAAGGAATGCTAATTAACTGTTTAGCAAAATTAATAACAGAAGAAGTCATAAAAAATATTCCTATAATAATGCATATTTAATTTAATAACTTTGTACTAACCGTGTTAAAAATTAAATACACAAAATGCTTTCTTAAGCTCAATTTATAATTATAATACTACCCATCTATAAAAAATCCAACTAGATTCTAAACATAAAATTTTTACTTTCTAAAAGGGGTTTAAATTTAAAACCCCCTTTAATATATTTAATAATTATTTAGATGTTAAATAAGATATAATTTTTTTAGAAATATTATCAGGATGAAATCCAAATTTTTTAAATAATTGACTTTCAGATCCGGATTCTCCAAAACAATCTAATCCAATTATTAATCCTTCTAATCCAACATATTTATACCAAAAATTAGATACACCAGATTCAATTGCAATACGATAAGTAATACATTTAGGAAGTATTAATTCTTTATAAGTTTCATCTTGACTATCAAAAACATTCGTAGATGGCATAGATACTACTCGTAAAAAATACCCTTTTTTTAATAAAATACTAGAAACTTCTACCGCTATTTGAACTTCTGATCCAGTAGAAATTATAATACCTTTAAGATTTTTTTTACTTTCATTACCTAAAATATACCCTCCTCGAATAATATTTTTAATTTGTTGAGGTTGTCTTTCTATAAAAGATAAGTTTTGACGAGATAAAATAATAGCTGAAGAACAACTTTTCCTTTCTAGAGCATATTTCCACGAAATAGCTGTTTCAAGTTGATCACAAGGTCTCCAAACATTCATATTAGGAATTAATCTTAGTGAAGATAACTGTTCTACTGGTTGATGCGTAGGACCATCTTCACCTAAACCAATAGAATCATGAGTGTATATAAATATATTACGAGTATTCATTAATGACGACATACGCACAGCACCACGCGCATAATCCATGAATGCTAGAAAGGTTGAAGTATACGGTATAAATCCTCCATGATGTGCTATTCCATTAGAAATAGAAGTCATACCAAATTCACGAACACCATAATGTATATAATTTCCAGATGAATGTTCTTTAATAGATTTAGAATTTGACCACATACTTAAATTACTTGGCGATAAATCAGCTGAACCACCAAGTAGTTCGGGTAATAATTTCCCTACAAACTCTAATACATTATTTGATGCAACACGAGTAGATATACTTTTAGGACTTAAACATAAATTCATAAAAAATTTATTAAAATCACTCATCCACATATTCGGCATATCTTTGTTCATACGTCTAATATATTCATTAGCTAAATCAGGATATTTCTTACGATAAGAATTAAACTTCTGAATCCAATCATTTTCTAAAATTTCTCCTTGAAGATCAAAATTCCAACAATCATAAATATCTTGAGGTATGAAAAAAGGATCATAATTCCACTTCAAACTTCTTTTTGTTAATAATATTTCTTCATCGCCTAAAGGTGCTCCATGTGACGTCTCAAGTCCTGATTTATTAGGAGATCCAAAACCAATAATAGTATTACAAATAATAATAGATGGCTTATGTATAACTGATAAAGCTTCTCGAATTGCATTAGAAATAGATTTATGATCATGACCATCTACATTAGACACAACATGCCAATTATATGCTCTAAACCTGCCAGCTGTATCATCAGTAAACCATTCATCTACTTTTCCATCTATTGATATTCCATTATTATCATAAAATACAATTAATTTCCCTAATTTTAAAGTACCAGCTAGAGAACACACTTCATGAGAAATCCCTTCCATTAAACATCCATCACCCACAAAAACCCAAGTATAATGATCAATTATATTGTAATCGACTGTATTAAAAATAGAACCCAATGTATGTTCAGCAATTGCCATACCTACAGCTGTTCCTAAACCCTGTCCTAACGGACCAGTAGTTATTTCTACACCGGGAGTAATTCCAACTTCAGGATGACCTGGAGTTTTAGAATTTAATTGTCGAAAATTTTTTAAATCATCAATAGATATATTATATCCAGTAAGGTGTAATATACTGTATAATAATATTGAACCATGTCCATTAGAAAGAACAAAACGATCCCTATTATGCCATGATGGATTTTTAGGATTATGCTTAAAAAATTCTCGCCACAGTACCTCTGCAATATCAGACATACCCATAGGCATTCCAGGATGTCCAGAATTAGCTTTTTGAACTGCATCCATACTTAATACACGAAGAGCATTGGCTAATCTTCTACGTAAACACATAAAAATTCCTTAACTAAAATAAAATAAAAACTAAATACAACACCATAAATATGGTACTAACTACTATTATAAAATTTAAATTAATTAACAATTTTTTTATAAAATGAATATATTAAATTTTACTTCTAACAATATTTTCTAATTCTTTCTGATCTATTCCAAATTGACGTATACCTTCAGACAATTTTTCTACAGCCATTGCATCTTCATTATGCATCCAATAAAATTCACTTCTAGAAAGAGGAATAGGTTTTGATTTTAAACTAATTTTAGGAGGATATAATTCCCTAGAAACACAATTACTACATTCTTGTAATTCACTCAATAATTTTGGAGAAATAGTTAATCTATCACAACCTGATAATGCTAAAATTTGATCGATATTCCTAAAACTTGCTCCCATCACAATAGTTACATACCCATATTTTTTATAATAACAATAAATTTTTTTAACTGAAATAACTCCAGGATCTTTATTAGCCTGAGAAGAAATTATTAAAGATTTAGACTTATACCAATCATAAATACGCCCTACAAAAGGAGAAATTAAAAATACTCCAGCTTCAGCACAAATTCTAGCTTGTGCAAATGAAAATAATAATGTTAAATTAGACTGAATACCTTCTTCTTTTAATTTCTTTGCAGCAAGTACAGCTTCCCATGTAGCTGCCAATTTAATTAATATACGAGAACGACTAACACCATCTTCTTCATACATAGAAATTATCTTTCTTGCTTTGCTAACACATAATTTCGTATTAAACGACAAACGAGCGTCAATCTCAGTAGATACTTTACCTGGAATAATCTTTAAAATACCTAATCCTAAAATTACTGAAATTCTATCAACCGCATTTTCAATTTGTGAAAATAAATTTCCACCTTTTATTTTTGCATAATTTATCGCATCTCGAAAAACATATTGATACTGTGGAAGAGTTATTGCTTGTCTAATTAATGAAGGATTAGTAGTAGCATCTTCAGGACAATGTTTCTGAATAAATCTTATATCTCCGCTGTCTACTACAACTGTAGTATGCTGTTTTAAAGACTCTAATTGATTCAATCTTTATTTTCCTCTAATACATAAAAAATAGTATTTATTACAAAATAAATTCTAATCAAAAAAATCAACTTATCACTCTAAATTTAAAAAATTTAATATATTAAGTATCTCAAAAAACAACAATTTGTAAAATAAGATAAAGCGTATATACAAATTATTTACATTATAATTACACAAAAAAATATTAAAAAAATTTAAAATCTTAACACCATTAAAATATTAAAAAATTCCTAATGATAGAAGTATTAAGAAGGATTTTGACAATAAAATTCTAACATATTTTAAAATGTATATTTAAATCATTTTTAAAATGTTTATTAAATAAAAAATATTTTAAACATAAATATTTAAATTCTAAAACTAGACAACACTACTTTTGCAAATACAAAATAAAATTATTTAACTACTTAAACTCTAAAAAATTGCTTTATTTTAATAAATAATCTCATTTAATTAAAAAACATATACAAAACAATACTTACTTAACATTGTGATAAACAAGCCTAAAAAATTTTAATAATTTAGTTACAAATATTAAAATAATACTACATCATATTTTATAAAAACTTCTATTATTAGTAATATAAAATGATAGTAGTTATAAATACACTAAATATATATAACTAATTTAAAATATATCAATTTAATTAAATATACTTTTTAATAACTAATGAAACATTTGTTCCTCCAAATCCAAAACTATTAGACATAACTGTAAAAAATTTTTTCTTAATCATAGTAGTTAATATATTTAAATTTTTAGCTTCAGAGTCTAATTTAAATATATTAATACTAGGAACAATAAAATCATTTTTTAACATTAATAAACTATAAATTAATTCTTGCACTCCAGAAGCACCTAATGCATGCCCAGTAATAGATTTAGTTGACGAAATAATTGGCGTTCTAAATACACCAAATACTTTTCGAATAGCTTTTAATTCTATTGAATCACCCATCCTAGTAGAAGTTCCATGCACATTTAAATAATCAATTGGCTCATTTAAATTTTTCATGGCTATATTCATGCAATTCACTGCACCAATACCTGAAGGCACAACCATATCGAAACCATCAGATGATGTACCATATCCAATTACTTCCGCATAAATATTTGCTGATCTAGATAACGCAAAATTTAACTCTTCCATAACTAAAATTCCAGAACCACCTGAAATTACAAAACCATCTCTATCATAATCAAAAGCCCGCGAAGACAACACAGGTTCAGAATTATATGCGGTAGATAACGCACCCATAGAGTCAAAAGCACAAGCTAATTCTAAACTAATTTCCTCACCACCACCTGCAAATATTATATCTTGTTTTCCTAACTGAATTAACTCAACAGCATTTACTATGCAGTTAGCTGAACTAGAACATGCTGAACTAATAGAATAATTTACACCTCTAATTTTAAATGCTGTAGCTAAACATGCAGAAATACTAGAAGTCATAGATTTAACAACAGTATAAGGACTAGTTCTTCTAAATTTATTAGTTTTGTTTTTTATAGAATACATTTCACTAACTTGAGATTTTGGTGATCCTCCACTAGAACCAACAATGACACCAATTCTAAAATTATTTTCATAAATATTTTCAGTTAGTTTTGCATCGGTTATAGCTTCTTTCATAGATAAATATGAATAAATAGAAGCATCATTCATAAATCTAAAAATTTTTCGATCTATGCTTTGATAAACTTTTCCTAATTTTATATTTCCACATACATGACTACGCATTCCCCACTCTTTCATTTCTTTAGAAAAAGAGATACCAGATTTTAATGTTAATAAAGAGTTCAATACTTCTACTTGATTATTTCCAATACTAGATATTATACCTAATCCTGTAATCACTACTCTCTTCATTAAAGGATCCTGTAATTAAAAAATATATTACATATTTATTTCATAATATACTAAATCAAAAACAAACTAATTAAAAATATTAAAAAAAAACTAACTAAAATTTAATTAACACAAAAAATAAAAATAATTTAAAACTTCTAAATTTACTTTGATTATTACATACTATAATTACTATAGTAGTAATAACATTAATCTTAACTATTACAATAATTTTTAACTGAAATGAATATCAGTAAAACAAAAAATTACGGAATATTATATATTATACCAACTCCAATAGGTAACTTAGATGATATATCCTATCGAGCTATAAAAACATTAAAAAATGTTCACCTAATAGCCGTTGAAAACATATTTCACGCAAAAATATTATTACAATATTACAATATAAATACTAAAATAATTACTTTTAATAAAAACAATGAAATAGTTAAAAGCAAACAATTAATTTTAATACTACAACAAAATAAAAATATTGCGTTAATCTCTAATGCTGGTACACCATTAATAAACGATCCTGGAAACTACTTGATAAAAATGTGTTGTAATCATTCTATAATAATAACCCCTATTCCAGGTCCTTGCGCAGCTATTACAGCATTAATCGCTTCTAATTTATCTACACATAGATTTTGTTATGAAGGTTATCTACCTTCTACTGAAACACAAAGATATAAAGTTTTAAAAAACATAAAAACAGAAGAAAGAACTATAATATTTTATGAAACAACACATAGAATTATAAAAAGTATAAAAAACATAATAGAAATACTAGGAAAAAATAGAAACATTGCACTGGTAAAAGAATTAACAAAAAAATGGGAAACTATTAAAAGAGACACGTCATACAACATATTAACATGGCTAAAAACAAATAATTCTCATCAAAAAGGAGAATTTACAATTATTATCTCGGGATATAAAAAAGAAAACACGTCACTAATACCAAATTCAGCATTAAAAACTTTACAAATATTACAATTATGCTTACCATTAAGTACAGCAATAAAACACACTGCTAAAATACATAAATTATCAAAAAATTTTTTATATAATAATGTAATTAACCAAAAAATAAAAATAAACAAGTAAATAATATTTTTTAATTGAAATGATCATATGAAGTTGACCAGACAGTCGCTGCTATTATTTAGTAATAATGATAAATTTATAGAAGAGGAAAGTCCGGGCTCCAATAGGGCAAAGGTACCAGATAACATCTGGGGAACGTAAGTTCACGACCAGTGCAACAGAAAAAAAACCGCTAGAATTAAAATAGTAAGGGTGAAATGGTGTGGTAAAAGCACACCGGGTTCTTGGTAACAAGTACTGCTAAAGGTAAACTCTACCTTGGAGTAAGGCCAAATAAGAGTATCAGCCCAAATTTTTAATACTCGGGTAGGCTGCTTGAACTAATAAGTGATTATTAGTCTAGATAAATGACTGTCAAATACTGAACCCGGCTTATAGGTCAACTTCATTATTAACAATAACAAAATTAAAAAAAAAAAATTAATAAAACATTAAAAACAAATTTTTACATCTTAATTATTTTTTACAATAAAAATATATTTTAACCAACTCAAACACTTATTAAACATGAAAAATAATCATAATCCAGAAATTTGAACAGGAGATAATACTATTGATCCAGATTGTATACCTTGTCTCTTATCTATGTCATTTCCTATGCAAAGAATACCTTTAAACATTTCTTTTAAATTTCCAGAAATAGTAACTTCACTAACCGGATATTTTAAAACTCCATTTTCTATCCAAAAACCAAAAACTCCATGAGAATAATTTCCAGTAGTAATACTAACTCCTTGACCTAATAATTCAGTGATTAACATTCCTGTACCTATAATTTTAAATAATTTCTCTAATTCAAAATTAGAATAACCTAATACTAACCAATTATGCATTCCTCCAGCATTTCCTGTACTTTGCAACCTCATTCTTCTTGCAGAATATGTGTCCAATAACCAAGTTTTTAGTATACCCTTATCTACTATTTTTTTCGGTTTTGTTTCGACACCTTCTGCATCAAAACACCTAGACAATAACCCTCCTTTTAAATGTGGATATTCTTCAATAGTTAACCAATTTGGAAAAATTGATTTATTTAAACTATTCAATAAAAATGTTGATTTTCGATAAACACAACTACCATCAATAGCTTTAGCTAAATTGAAAAAAAAATCAGAAGCAATTTCTGAAGAAAAAATTATAGGTACTTTTATAGTAGATACTTTTCTAGAATTTAATCTAGATAATGCCTTTTTAGCACTATTTCTACCAATTACACCAGGAAGATATAAATTATTAATATCTCTAGAAATAGAAAAAGAAAAATCTCTCTGCATATCTTGATCTTGCTTTGCTATTACACAACAAGACATAGAATACAAAGTAGTACTATAACACTCTATCATACCCAAACTATTTCCAAAAGCATATGTACTTACACAACTACTAAAATTTGATCCTTCAGTATTAAAAATACGTTTATCTTCTTTAAACGCTTCTTGTTCAGATAATTTTAATAACTCTATGGCATAATTAATATTTAACTTCCAGGGAAAATATAAACACAAATCTTTTGTCTTACCGATAGCTAATAATTTTTCATCAGGAAGTCCAGAATAAACATCAGAAGAAGAATAAGACACAATATTCATAGCAGAATCAATTATTTTATGTATAGATGAAAAATTTAAATCTGTAGAAGAAACTACACATTTTCTATTGTTTTTATAAATAATAATTGTTAAAATGTTATTTTTATTAAATTCAATAGATTCAACTTTATTATCTCTAACAGAGATATCAACACCAGAATTTTGTTTAACAATTACCTCAAAACATATAGAATACTGTTGAGTAACATTTAATATATATTCAATTATTTTCTTTAAACGATTTTCTTTTAATACTATATCATTTAATTCAATCATATTAAAATTCCTATAAATTAAAAAAACTATACTTTTTAACATAAGTACTTTTCTAACTACAAGCTATAATTAAATAAAAATGTTTATCAATAAAATTACAAAGGATTAATTAATGACTTATAAAATGGTTCCAGTAGGGAAAAAAGTTCCTGAAGATATATATGTAATTATTGAAATTTCTTCTCAATCTAATCCAGTAAAATACGAATGTGATAAAAATATAGGTCTTTTATTTGTAGATAGATTCATACCTACGCCAATGTTTTATCCTTGTAATTATGGATTCATTAATCAAACTATATCACATGACGGAGATCCATTAGATTCTTTGGTGTACTCACCATATCCTATATTACCAGGAACAATTATAAGATGTAAACCGATAGGTACATTAAATATGAGTGATGAATCCGGTAAAGATTATAAAATAATTTCTATTCCTCACTCAAAAATTTGTCCAGAATATTCCCATATCAATGACATCCATCATTTACCATGCATATTAAAAAAACAAATTATACATTTTTTTGAACATTATAAAGACTTAGAAAATAATAAATGGGTAAAAATAATAGGATGGGAAAATGAAATCCAAGCAAAAAAAATAATATCATCAGCATATAAAAAATTCGAAAAAATGAAAACTATATAAAAAAATAAAATAAAAATAAAATATTAAACTTTCCAAAGTCGCAACTTTAAACTTATAAAAACTAATCAATAGTAATAATATTTATCTAAACTTAAGTAAAAAATATTACAATATTATAATAATAATCTTTTGTTGATTTTAAAAAATAAATTTTATACATAAAAAATTTAGCAATCATAAATAATTTAGCAATATTTATCTTCATTCCTAAAAACTTAAAAAAAATGTTTGAATTTTTATCAATGAGTATTTTTATATTTACTAAAAAAAACTTTTTCAGAAAAAATACAGAAATATGAGATTCATCTCCTTTATTGAATAAAAAACTAAATATTTTTACTATTTTAAACAAATAATTAATATCTAACATCAAAATCTTACATTGTAATTTATAAATCAAAGTAACAAACTTATTCATTTTTTTATAATTTAAATCAAAAAAATAAAAATAATTAAATTTTAAAAAAATACATAAATGATGTTTAACTTGCACATTACATGAAAATTCAACATATTCTTTATGAATGTAAAACACAACATTTTTTAAGCATAATTTTTCTTTTAAAACAAGGTTATTTATAATAAAACTACTAAAATATAAATTATTCAATTCTACAATGTAATGAATATCACTTTTATATTTAAAAACATTTTTTGACAGTAAAAAAACTTTATTTTTATACAAAGAAAAATATTTACCAAAAAAATTAAAATCATTAAAATTTAACAATCCAGATATACTTCTATGACGATTTAACATAAATTTATTATTTTTCAATTCTAAACTACTATTTTTTAGAGAATTACCACTTATCATCTTAATTAAAAAATATAAATTATAATTCTTTTTATTATTTAAACTTAAAATAAGTTTAAATTTAGATAATAATTTTAAATCAATATCTACATTATGATAAAAATTAGACATATTATATAATTTATCAAAACAATTTTTTTGAAAATCCTTTAATACACTTAAAATTTTTTTTAAAATATTAGGAATATAGCTTGTAAACAAATGTTTCCTACTTATATCAATTATTGTCAATATTTTAAAAAAAAACTTTGAAAAAAGTAATGAAAAAATCCTATTTTGATTTAATTTAACAAAAAATTTTATAGAATACCACGAATTATAAAAATTAAATCTTACTAAACTGTTTATATTATTTTTTTGATCATATACTAAAACAAATATAATGTTTTTACTCCTATAAGAAAACAAAACATAATTATTTTTATATTTTTGTTGAATTACTATATTAATAGAAGAAACATACCAATTTTTAAAAAATAAAATTTTTTCTAATAACATTTCAATATAAAAATTTTTTTTATCTAAATACATTTGATATTTTAAATGTAAAAATTTAAATAAATTAAAATCTAAATGTGTTCCTTTTACTTTACATGTTAATATATAATCATCATTTACTGAATACTCTTGAAATTTTATATTGCCGCTGAATCTTCCGTTTAACATTGGAAAAATATCATTTAAATTATCAATTTTAAAAAAAACATGTAAATTTATTAAAGAATTAACAGTGTTACTATAAATAAATATTTTATTGCATCCTAAAATAATATCAATACTAAATAAATCATTATTGGTTATTTTATTTACATAAAAAGTACCAAAAACTTTAATTCTACTTTTTATTATTTGCCAAACAAAATACTCTTTTTTTATGTTAAACAACTTATATTTTATAAATTCTAAAAACTTAGACCTAAAATCACTTATAAAATATTTAATAACTTTAAAATTATTAACATTTTTAAAAAATTTATTTTGTAAATAATCATCATCACTAAAATATTTCCACTTATAATTATAAATTTTTTTATTATAAAACATCTGAAAATTTATAGATTTTATAAAAACATCATTATAATCGCCTTTAGTTATCAAATAAAACTTAACTAACTGTAAATATTTATTATAAAACGAAACTTTTAATTTTACCGTATATTCAGATGACATGTTTCTAAATATTATTAAATGAATTCTACTCGAAAATAACCATTGTAAATTAATACCATTATGATTTTTTTTTAAAACAATTAATTTGAAGTTACATATTAATTTTTTAGGATACACAACAGTACGAAGTAACATACTCAAATGTATTTTATATGAATTACTAATAATATCTAATTGAAGTGTAGAAAAAAATAATCCTTGCACTACAACCTTAAAATTAAAAAATGAATTTAACGAATGATTTTTATTGATCGTTAAAGTTAAATAAATATAATTTTTATCTATATCCATATATCCCAAAATACTTATTAAACATTTTCCAAATACACAATGAACTTTCTTTATCACTATTTTTTTATCTAAAATATTAACAGTTATATCAAAATTAGAAATTAAAATATTTTTATAATCACAAAAATAAATTTTCTCTACTAAAAAATTATTGCAATTAAAATTAATAAAATTACAAACATGAGTTTTTTTTAAATATTGCAAAAATTTTTTAAAAAAATTTTTTAAAAAAACTGAATATAGTCTACTATCAAACTTAGAATCAAAATTTTTTAAACTAACAATAGATTGAAAACCCTTTATAGAAAAAACATTTACTTTACTAGTACTTAATGATAAATTATTATTATTCCAAAAAGCACTACCAGAATAAAAATCAATCAAAAACTTTAAATGACTTGTTCTACCTATAAAATGACATACATTAATATTTTTAAAAAAAATAGATAAATGAGATATGAACCATTTTTTTAAACTAATTAACCACTTAATTTCTTTAGATTTAGAAAAAATGCGTTGATTACAAAAAGAAATACTAACATCTTTTAATACAAGATGATTTACATTAATATGGATATTTTTAAAAATAAAAAAATTTAGATTTACATGTAATTCTTCAATTAAAATCAAAATATTCTTACTAGAATATTTTATTTTTTTAAGAACGAAATCATTTAATGTACCACTGATCTCATTTACTTTTAACTCTGGCATAAAATAACAAGAACAATAAAAAATTATTCGCAAACCAAAATAACTTTTACATAAAAATATTATTCCTAGTACACATGTAATAATAAATAAAACTATAAATATAAAAATTCTTTTTAAAAACATCATTAAAATAAATCCATCAATCGATAAAATAATACCTAAATTTTTAAAATTATTATCCTATTATAATTCATACATATCATAAATAGTTAATATACATAGTTTTAAAACGTATACATAAAAAAAATCTATTTATATCAAAATATAAAAAAATCTAAATGATTATTTACTAATAATCAATAAAATATTTTAGGAAATATATGTCAAAAATATGTAAAATAACTGGTAAAAAACCAATGTTTGGAAATCGCCGTTCTCATGCTATGAATGCAAATAAAAGAAAATTTTTTCCAAATCTACACTTTCATAAATTTTGGAATCCTTATACAAATCAATTTATATCATTACGTATATCTGCAAAAGGAATTCGAAATATAGATAAATTAGGATTCAATAATATCAATAAACTGACAAAAACACATAAAAAAAAATAAAGAATTAACATAGAGACAACACAATATGGCTAAAAATTCTAGAACGAAAATAAAATTAATATCAACATCTCTAAGTAAACACTATTACACTACTACAAAAAATAAAAAAACATTATCTAAAAAACTAGAATTAAAAAAATATGATCCAATTATCAGAAAACACATTTTATATAAAGAAGCAAAAATAAAATAATAATTTTGTATTCATAAAACATTGTATATAATTAAAATAAAATTTTTAATATTTTATATTAATGTTAAAAACATAATAATGACATTTTTAAAAATTTTTAATAAGAAATCTAAATATTAGATTTCTTATCACATCTAAATTTAGATGATATAATAAAAAATGATTTTATTTATTTAAAAATTTTATTAAAACTAATCTTAAAATTATATTTTAAATATAACCAATCAAAAAATTTAAAGTATAAAAAATATTTAAAATATTTTTACAAAATTTATTTTAACATAAATCTATCTATTAATATTAAATAATACTAATACAAAACTTTGTAAACGATTAAAAGAAAAAAAACAAAAAGAAGGGAAAATTGGAATAAATAAAAACAAAGAAACCATTCCAACTAGTAGAATAACCGTGAATCCTATAGAAAAAATAGAAACCTGAGGAGATATACGATTTAAAATTCCCATAGATAAACTAAACATTAATTGAATAATTAGAATAGGATATAATAACATCAAACTATCAAAAAAAATATACTTATAGAAATTTACTATACTCAGTAAAATATTAATATCAAAACTTAATTTTTTAATAGGAAAAGTCAAAAAAGTATCAAATAATACAGAAAACATCCAAATATGTCCATTCCATTGAAAAAATAACAACACAAAGAAAACATATAAAAAACGAGATACAGGTGACATATTAGAACGACTATGAATGTCAAATAATGAAGAAAAAGATAATCCCATTTGCAAACTAATTAACTCCCCACACATAATGATAGATGAGAAAATTAATTGCATAGTAAAACCTAAAGACATACCAATGAATATTTGTTCTAAAATAATTAAAAATCCATCCATAGAAAATATAACTATATCTATTTTTGGTAAAAAAAAAGAAAATAACCAACTTATAGAAAAAGCAATAACCAACTTAATTTTTCTATCAATTAAAGTACTATTTAATAAAGGTGCAGTATAAAATAAAGAAAGAATACGTAAAGCTGGAAAAAAGACACCATAAATCAAAAACATAAAATTGTTAAGATTAAAATTAATCATTAATTTAATAAGTAATATAAGATAAATTATTAAATAACATTTTTGTATAATCTACCAATACTGATAATATCCAAGAACCAAATACCATCATAGATATCAATACTGCAATAATTTTAGGAATAAAAGATAAAGTTTGTTCATTTATTTGAGTTACAGCCTGAAAAATACTAATAATCAAACCACTAATAAGTGCAGATAGTAATAAAGGAGAAGAAACTATCATCATAACTTTCATTGCATCATATAATAAATTCATAGCAGATTCAACAGTCATTTAAAATCTCTTAAAAAATTTAATAATAAAAACTATGGGTTAAAGAAGTAACTAATAATTGCCAGCCATCAACTAATACAAATAACATGATTTTAAAAGGTAATGATATAGTAGAAGGCGGTACCATCATCATCCCTAAAGACATCAAAACACTAGAAATAACTAAATCAATAATTAAAAAAGGTATAAAAATAGTAAATCCAATTTGAAAAGCTGTTTTTAACTCACTAGTAATAAAAGATGGTAACAATATCCTCATAGGAATGTCTTCTCGTTTAGAAAAACTAGAAATATTTGCTAATTTTGAAAAAAACTCTAAATCTACCTTTCTAGTTTGATTAACCATAAATTTATGTAATGGAATAATTCCTCGTTTAATTGCTGTATCAACATTAATCTGATTTCTACTAAAAGGTAAATAAGCATCCTGATAAATTTTATCAAACACTGGAGCCATAATAAAAAATGTTAATAATAAAGACAATCCTATTAAAACTTGATTAGGAGGAGAATATGGAGTTCCTAAAGCACTTCTCAATAAACCAAAAACAATAACAATCCTAGAAAAACTTGTCATCATTAATAATAAAGAAGGAATAAATGTTAACGATGTTATCAATACTAATATTTGAACAGGAATAGACCAAACTGTTTCACCGTTTGATGATGTATGACTAATAATGCTAGGTATACTTGCATATACATAAGGAGAAAATAATAACAAAATAAAAAATGATAACACACGACGAAAAAACATATTTTTCCCCAAATATTTTCAATGAAATCTCGTTTTTATATTATCAACACTTAAAAATTATTTAATTAATAACATCATTTTTATTATTTTTATGTGTTATTGGTTTTAAAGTACATAATTGAGTAATACTATTTGCAGTAACTCCTAAAACTAATCTTACTTCTTCTTGTATATTAACAATATAAATTGCACTATTTTGACCCAATGAAATTTTTGATTCGATGCTAATTAATGAGTTATTAATAATATTTCTTCTAAATATAAATTTTTTTAAAAATCCATTAATAAAAATAATTAACATTATTAATCCAAAAAAAACTACACTAATTCGTAAAAAAAAAATATTATTAATCATATAAGTTACCATAAATGATAAAAAAATTAAACTGATTATTTATAAGTTATATTAATCATTATTTATTAGAATTTTGTATATCATTAGAATTTTCAAATACATTTGTAATTCTAATTCCATATTTATCTTCTTTAACAACTAATTCCCCCATAGCAATTAAACATCCATTAATTAATATGTTAAGAGGTTCACCGACATGCTTATCCAAAACCAAGATAGATTTTTCAGGTAAATCTAATAAATCCTTAATTTTGATTTTTATTGTTCCTAACTCAATAGTTAAATTTACCGGAATATCCATTAAAAAATCTATTTTGGACTTAGAAAAATTAGACATTTTAATATTATCAGAAACAACAGCATCACTATTCAATTTATGACTATTAACATTAACATCAATATCATGATTTGAACTGTTATTCGTATCTAAATTACTACTTTTATTTAAAATATTTAAACCTTTTTCATTTATAGTATTATCTTTAATATTCACTAATTATTATCCAAAATATATTTATATATTATTTAATTAACAAAATTAATAAAAAAAAATGCATTTTTATCTTCAAAAGTTTTATATTTTCCTACTAAAAGTGGTTTATTTTCAGAATAAGCAATCACATCATCTTTAAAATTAATAGACAATACATCACCCACTCGCCATTTTAGAATTTTTGATAAAATACAATAACTATTAACTAATACAATTCTTAAGGTTAAATTACAATTATACACAATAATTTTTAAAAAGTTTTTCCAAATCTTATTATTGTTAAAATACAAGTTATTTTTAATATCTTTATCATATAATTCATTTCTAAGTTTATAAAACGTACTAACAGGTAAACTTATGCCAAAATTACTACAAAAATTTTTTTTTCTAACATTAAATACACAAGTTATAAAAAAATCATTTCTATTTTTTAAATTGATATTTAATTTTTGATCTAATAAATCACAATTACGGAAACGTAATTTAAATTTATCACAAATAATATTTTTATTCCAAACACTAAAATATTGTGTTATAAAAACACTAAATAACTTTCTAATAATAATTATTTCAGAAGAACTTAATGTTTTAGAAAAAGTTTTTAAGGTATTATATAATGTTACTCCACCAAACAAATGTTCTATTATAAATAAAACAATATCGTAAGAAATAAATACAAAACCTAAATTTTTATATAAATTAACTTTAAAAAAATTCATAAAAAAATTATTTTTGATATATTCAGTATCATCATTAAGTTTTTTAAAAGTAATCTTATGAAAAGAAATATCAAAATCTATACCCATATTTTTAAAAAAATATTTAGAACAAGTTTTACAAAAATTTTTATTTACTCGTTTTATATCTTCTTTCATGCATTTCTGTTCATAATAATCTATCATTTCATGATATAATACAGTTCCAATAGAATGATCTAATTTATCATAAATACTAACTTTATTATTTTTTTTAATAATATTACTTTGCATAAATAAAATACCCCAAAAAAAATAATATTATTTCTTAAACTAACTATTTAATTTATTATCTATATAAATACTAATTTTATTTCATACAAACTAATTCTACATAGTAAAATAATATAAATTAATTAAGAAATGCTCAAATAAGATTATTCACTTATTAAATTATACACTAAATACGCATACTAATTTTATAACAGCTTTTTTCATAAAATGTCTGATCTAATAAATGAGACAAAAATAATGCTTTATTTCTATGAAATAATACAGTCAAATAATGATTATAAACATTTTTATCTAAACTATATTTTTTTTTAAGCTCAAAATTACCATTTAATAAACTATTTGTATTACTTTTAATATTAATAGCACTAAATTTTATTTTTCTCTTTACTAACATATTACGCAAAAAAGAAATTTTTGATTTTAATATATTTTTTATGTTATCACAATAAGTCATAACATCTAATATAATAGAAGATTGATCACGATTTATTTTGCAATTAATTGATATTTTTCCCAAATACTTAGAATGAAATAATAAATCCATACAATTTCTTGTTTTATCAAAAAATAAAAATTTCCTCTGACAAATAAAATTTTTCCAAAGTTTTTTTACCGAAAAAAATTTTACTAAATTTTTTTGTCTATCACTTTTTAAAAAAAATTTTTTGAATTTAAAATGTTTATAATCACCTAAAATATTCATCATACCAATATAAAAGTTTCTACTCACATCCGTAATCACATCATAAAATGTCTTACATAAATTTTTTAATAAAATACTAGGATCAAAATAAAAATTATCTAAAAAATCCTTTTTAATTCTATCAAAAAAATTTTTTAAATTTACCTCATTCGTATTCACATTATACATTAAGTATTTTTTTAATTTTTCTACAATATTATTTTTAACAAAAATATCACAACTACTAGACAATGAATTATTAAAATTCACAAAAAAATCACATCTTTTCAAAAAAATTTTTAAAATTTTAGTAAAAACATCTAATAGAAAAAAAATATTTTGTTTCTTAATATCCAAACATCTACTAAAAATAAAATCATTTTTTAAAAATATCTTTTTATCATAAAAGTTTTTACTACAAAAAATACGATTCTTAGCAGAGCAAAAACAAGAGATGTCATTAATATAATTTCTTTGTTTTAACAAATTACTATCTTTCAAAATTATATTTTTAAAAAAAAAATTTATTCTTATTAGATAATCGAGAATTAATTACTTTATTAAATTTTAACGTATTTACAAGAAAATGATTAGTACGAAAATAAATGTTTTTTCTAATAGTATTACAATAAATTTTCAACATAATTATTTCACCTTATCAAAATTCTAAAATTAACTTTCTAACAAACAATAACTCTACTTCATAATCTTTTAATAGCTGAATTTTATTAGATTGATTTAATAATAAATTAGAAATAATCTTGTCCCATACTTGAATATTAATTTTATTTTGTTTCCATTTCAAAATTTCTTTGTTATATTGTTTAATACATTCTTGAAGAACATTTTTTTGTCGTTCTATTCCATTTATTAAAAAAAATATAAAATTATAAAAATTTATTAATTTCATACCTGAAATAGAAGATGTTAACTGTTTATTTAAATATTGTGAATACTCTTTCTGATATCCTATTAAAATATTAAGTTGTGTTTTTGCTTGAGAATAATTATGTAATATCTTCTTTAACAAAATGCTTGTTTGATAATTTTTTCTAAAATTAATATTTTTTAATAACGTAAAACATCTAATTTTTTTATTCATAAATAAATTATCACTATATCAATTAAATAAACTATACAATTCTTGTTTAGAATCAAAAAAATTACTGATTTCAGTCATATTTTGCTGTAAAAATTTTTTAAATTTTGGGAATAAACTTATTGAAATATCTAATTCTTTATCAGCACCAGATACATACGCTCCTACATTAATTAAATCTTTATTACGCTGATAACAAGAGAATACCTTCTTAAAATAACAAGCTTTAGAATAATGTACATCATCTACAATAATAGGCATAACACGACTAATAGACGTTTCTATATTAATAGCAGGATAATGACCTGATTCTGCATATTCTCGAGATAAAATTAAATGACCATCTAAAATCGATTTAGCTGATTCTGAAATTGGATCATTCTTGTCATCTTCGTCAGTTAATACAGTAAAAAAAGAAGTAATAGATCCTCTATCATCTTTTCCATTTCCCACACGTTCTATTAAAGAAAGAATTTTTGAAAAAACTGATGCAGGATAACCTCGTAATACAGGTAATTCTCCTATTGATAAAGAAATTTCTCGATGTGCCATAGCATAACGAGTTAAAGAATCCATAATTAACAATACATGATAATTGTTATCTCTAAAATATTCAGCAATCCTCATAGCATAAATTGAACCTCTAGTTTTCATTATCACTGACGATTCTGCAGGTGCTGAAATAACTACTGAACGAGAAAGAACATCTTTAGTTAACACAGAATTAATAAATTCCTTTATTTCCCTACTTCTCTCTCCTATTAAGCTTAATATAATAATGTCTGCTTTAGTATACTTCGCCATCATGCCTAATAATACACTCTTACCTACACCAGAACTAGAAAATAAACCTATTTTCTGTCCTCTTCCAATAGTTAATAACGAGTTTATAGAACGAACACCAGTATCTAATACATCAAAAATTGGAATTCTATCTAAAGGATTAATAGAAGTACTAGTCAATGAAACATTATATTTTTCATCTAATTTAGATAAATGATCTAAAGGTTGTCCTAAACCATTTAATACTCTCCCTAATAATTGATCACATACTGGTAGTTTATTAGTGCTCACATTGCTTCCATTAAAAATTTTTGGTGTTACTCTAGAATTACACACTATACCGCTAATATCCTCTAAAGGAAGCAAAAACAATAAATCATCTCGAAAACCAACTACCTCAGCTTCTAAAAAATTTAAATCTAAAGAACTATGATCCTTTTCAATAATACAAATAGTACCAAGAGGTAATTTTAGTCCACTAACTTCTAAAATTATACCGTTTATTCCAACCAATATACCATAATAAACTGTATTAGGTAAATGTAAAAGAATTGTTTCAAATTTATCTAATACATTTAACCATTTTTTTATACGATCATTCATTTATTCTCCTCAAAATACTTTAGTTGGCATAATTTTCTCCAACGAATAGAAGTAGTAGAATTTAATATAGTATCTCCTGATAATATTACAAATCCTCCTAATGGAACATCATTATCACAATGAATCGTCCAATTATATTGATTAAATAAATCACTAAAATAATTTTCAACAAATATCTTATCGTCAGGATTAATAAACAATTTAGGATTATTTAAAAAAAACATATGTTCCCTAAAAATCTTATTAATTTTTTTTAATAAATCTGAATTATTACTACATGAAGTACTTTCTAACACTTTTTTTGAAACTTTTAAAATAATTTCCACTATTTTAGAAGACACTTGTTCATCAAATAAAGATAACGACTTTTCAAATTCTGATAATGACTTCTTCATTTTATCTAAAATAAAAACATGTTCTTTTTCAAATTTCAACGAAAATTTTTTTAATCCAGATAAAAACCCTTCTTGTTCTCCCTTTTTAAAACCATTTTTATAACCATCATCATTTTTTACTAATTTTTTATTTAAGTAATCACTATTATAATTTTTTTTGCTAAAACTACTAACATAATTATCAGTATTTTTAAATTTTACTAATTTTTTAGGAATATTATTTGTGATTTTTTCTATCTTTTGAGGATGCCATTTTTTCCAAGTACTATTTAAAAGATCTTTAGACATAATTTAAATTTCCTATTCGCTAAAACATGAACTATTTTTACGCAAAATATTTTTAACCACATCTAACAATTTATTCTTATGTTCTAATATTACTTCATCAGACATAGATAAATCTTCACAACACAAATTATTTATAAAATCTATATTTTCTTGAGGCATATTTTTATAAAATTTTTCTTTTAACTGTTGTGCGCTAGCTCTAAATACTATAGATAATTTCTCTAAAGAAAATTCATTTAATATACATCGGATATATATATCATCTAAATATAAAATATCCGAAAACTCTAACATTTCTATTTGGATAGTCTTAGCTAAAGTTTCATTAACAACTAACATCTTATCTAAAATATTTTTTTCACGACTTTTATTTATCAATTTTAATAATTCTATTACAACAGAAATACCTTTTTTTTTTAAAAAAGAAAATTCACATTTTTGTAATAAATTATTTATTATACCTACTAATTCACTTTCTCCACACTTATGAACACCAGAAAATTTAGTTATTCTTGTAATTATATCTATACATAATTTTTCTTCAAAACAAGATAAAATATTTGCAGCTAAAGTTCTATCTAAATAAAATAATATTGTTGTAATGATTTGTGGATGTTCATTTTTTAATATGTCTACTATATTTTTAAGTGGAATCATGTTTAATTTTTTTAAACTATCCGAAATATTTTTCTTGTATTGTATTTTTTTTAATAATAACGTAGCGTCATTTTCCCCTAATACTTTTTCTAAAAGAGATATAATAAATTTTTTGCTAATGAAATTTACTCGATCATACATACATTTATTAAAACTAATATTAAATTCAGATAATACTTGAATAGCTACTTCATTAGATATAAAATTTATATTAGAAATATACTTAATTATATCTTCTATCTCTTTCATAGATAATTCTTTTAAAATTTCTGTTGCTTTATCTATACCTACTAAAACTAAAAATACAGCACTTTTTTCTTTTCCATTTAAATTCATAATTTTTCACCATGCATCCATTTTTTAAGAATAATTGCAATTTTTTTTACATCAAATTTTAGCACATTATCAAGTTTTTGCTGTAACTGAAAATTTTTATTTATATCATTATTGTTTTCTACAGATGCAAAATCATTATTAGTTTTTGTTTTTTCATCTATTCTTTTATCTTTATCACTACTATTGTTTAAAATTTTTTTAGTACATAATTTATTACCTAAAATAAACAAGAATATTATTCCTAATAACACTAATATATACTTAAATATTGAATCAAAAAAATAATTTCTATTCAAATTAACATCATATAATTCCTTTACAGGAATTGGTTTTAAAAATTTAAAATTAACTATAGAGACACTATCACCTCTTTTCTTAGAAAACCCAATAGATTCACGAACTAACTTTCTAATACCTTTTAAT
This sequence comes from Buchnera aphidicola (Chaetogeoica yunlongensis), assembly GCA_039829965.1. Lineage (NCBI taxonomy): Bacteria > Pseudomonadati > Pseudomonadota > Gammaproteobacteria > Enterobacterales > Erwiniaceae > Buchnera > Buchnera aphidicola. Next base: position 74,073 of record CP139909.1, on the reverse strand, counting down.
TGTTCTCGACTTAACGGTACTAATTTACCACTCTTATCTTGAATATAATTAACAATCACAGCAACTGATAAACGCTTAACATTTCCTGTATAAAATTTATTATGAAAAATGGTATGATCTAATTCATAATTAATGATATCATCCCGATCAGTACTAGACTTTGGAATTATAGAAAAATTTTTTACAGGGTTCTTATTAACTTTACTAAATAACGACTGTTTAACAGAAGATAAATTATTAGAAGAATTAGTAGATGAAAACTTACCAACATCATTATTTGAAAGTGTTTTAGAATGATCATCAGGTATCGATGAAAAAAGATTATCTATATATTTTTTACTAAATTCTATATTTGTTTTATTTTGACGAGAACGTATAGACTGATGTTGACTATTATAATTCGGAGCATATTTTTCTTCAGAACTCTCTTTTTTATCAAAATTTATTTGAGCTGTAACCTGGGCATAAATATTGTTCACACCTAAAAATGGTATAAGAATATTTTTAATTCGCTGCTGATAACGATTTTCTATTTCATTAGAATATTTCAATTGATTATTATCAATATAATTATCATATAAATCACTAGCATTATTTAATAATTTTCCAAATTGATCAATAATTGTAATATTTCTAGTCGATAAACCAGAAACACTTCTCGAAATTAAATGCACGATCGCATTAATTTGACGAAAATCAAGAACCATACCTGATTTAATTTCTAACAATATCGAAGCAGAAGGAGATATATTTTCATGCATAAATAATGATGGCTTAGATAAAACAATATGTACTCTAGCAGTTTTTATACTGTTTATCTTTTGAATACTTCTTGCTAATTCTCCTTCTAATGCTCTTTGATAATTCACTTGTTCATTAAATTGACTTAAACCGAATTTTTCTGAATCTAGTAACTCAAATCCTACTTTCTTTTCCTTAGGTAAACCTTGTTCTAACAAATCATAACGAACTTTTTCAAATTCGTTATCGGGTATTAATAATTCTGAATGATCCTTACTAAATTTATATGGAGTATTTAAATAAATTAAACGTAATATTATGTTTTTTTCATCATCATTAGATAAATTTTTATATAAAATAGAATAATTAGGTGATTTAAAAAAAAATATAAAAAAAATCACTAATGTCATCAATGAGACTAAAAGAAATATCTTAATATTTAACGATAATTTTGAAAAAAAATAACTATTAAAATTTTTATTCTTAGAATCAAAACTAATTTTAGATTCAACATTCATGAAACATTCCTTAACAAAAACTATATTGAATTAAACATGCATACTTAAAAAATATCCATATAAAAATAACTAGCAAAATATAACAAACTTAAAAAAATACACAAAAACAAAAAATATTAATATCAAAAATTTTATGTTATATTAGTGAAATAAAATTATAAATTTTAATAGGAAAAAATATGATTATAAAAAATATATACAATGATAGCGTAAATTTTACTAATCTTAATAAGATAAAAACCAATTCTATTTTAGAAACAACACAAAATAAAAAAAGTTTTTTTAATTATATAATAGATGCATTAAATGACGTTAGTTTAAATGAAAAAAATACAGAAAAAAAAATTCATGATTTTCAATCTAATAAATCAAATATTTCACTAAATGACATTATGATTGATCTACAAAAATCATCTATTTCTCTACAACTATTAATTCAAATTAGAAATAAAATTATGTTGGGTTATCAAGAAATCATGAATATGCAAATATAGCTAATAAAATCCATAAGTATAATTATAAATGACATTTTGCAAAAAAATATAAAAACAAATTAAAACTATAAAAATAAAAAAATATTAATGACATTCAACAAAAAGAAATATGCTAAAAATATAACATTTTTAAAAACAAAAAAGTTAACATAAAAAATATCATACATAATGATTAATTTAAAACTTAATCTAGACATTAATAAGTTATATAATAATTAAAAAACTGATATTTCTATATCTTATAACAATATGGAGCTAATCGGAATTGAACCGATAACCTTTTGCATGCCATGCAAACGCTCTACCGATTAAGCTATAGCCCCAGAAAAATTCGTTATTCAATAAAAACTTTAACCTTTATTTTTATCTATATATTCTATCGCTAATTTAAATCTCAATAACACCTTACTTTTTCCAATATAATATATAACATCAATAATATTCGGAGATGCAATTTTTCCAGTAATAACCACACGCATAAACATAGCTACATTATTAAAACTTTCTTTTAACTCTGTAATAATATTATCAATAACAATACGAATTTCTATTACATTCCAAATTTTTATTTTCAAAAACGCATCATACATTTCCTGCAAAATAATTCTAGAAGAATCAGTTAAATACTTATTAAAAATTTTTTGATCATAAGATATATAGTCTTCATAAAAATAACTAGAATTATCTACAATATCTTGTAAATTGTCGCATCTAGAACCTATTAGTTTAACCAACTTAAACAAATTTAATTTATTAGAATAATTTATTTTATTTGTTATAAGAAAAGATTCTAAATGTTTTTTAATAACATTTTCAGATAAATTTTTAATATAAAATCTATTAAGCCATAATAATTTTTTTTCATTTAAACAACAAGCAGAATTATTTATACTTTTAAATGAAAAATTTCTTATCATATCTTCAACACAAAAAATTTCTTGATTTCCATGAGACCAACCTAAACGAACTATATAATTCAATAACGCTTCTGGAAGATAACCTTTCGAACGATATTCAGAAATACTAGTTACTACTGTATTTCTTTTGGATAATTTTTTTTTATTTTCAGATAAAATCATAGATACGTGAGCATAAATAGGAATATGAGCACCTAATGCTTTTAATATATTAATTTGACGTGGAGTATTACTAATATGATCATCACCTCTAATCACATGAGTAATCTCCATATCTCGGTCATCTACTGTTACACAAAAATTATAAGTAGGAAGACCATTAGCTCGTTGAATAATAAGATCGTCTAATTCAGTATTTTTAATAGATATTTTCCCTCGAATAGCATCATTAAAAGAAACATATCCAACATCTGGATTACAAAACCTCACCGAATAATCAGTATTTGAAATATTATTTTTAAATAAATCACGACACTTGCGATCATATTTTGGTTTTTCGCCTAATAATATTTGTCTTTTTCTTAATCTTAATAATCGATCACAAGTACAATAGCACTTGTATGCTAAACCACATTTTAACATTTTACCTATTATATCTTTATAATATTCTAATTTTTTACTTTGAAAATATGGACCCTCATCCCAATTTAATCCTAACCATTTTAAATTATCAATAATTTCAACAACAAAATCACTAGTAGAACGTTTAAAATCTGTATCTTCAATACGTAATACAAATTTTCCATTCTTATTTTTAGCATATAACCAAGAATATAATGCTGTACGTATGCTTCCAATATGCAAAGGCCCAGTTGGACTAGGCGCAAATCTAGTTTTAACTATCATATTTCACCATATTAAACAAATTATAACCATAAAATTAACAAAAAAATCACATGCATTAAAAAATAAATATAAATTTTTAAAAAAAAAGATTGACTCTATATTTCTAACATTTACAATAGAAAAAGGGTGATTAGCTCAATTGGTAGAGCTTCTCCTTTACACGGAGAGGGTCGGCGGTTCGAGTCCGTCATCACCCAAATAAAATTAGGGTCGTTAGCTCAGTTGGTAGAGCAGTTGACTTTTAATCAATTGGTCGCAGGTTCAAATCCTGCACGACCCAAAAAATTATTTTATTTTCTTAATTTATTTTCAAAATATACAAGTTTAATATTTATTAAACATACACCGATTTTTTTAATTTAAAAATCATCCCTATATTTTTACTACAAAACAATAAATTATCTACATAAAAAATAATACTTCGTAATAAACTATGACTATTTTAATTTGATATATTCTTAAAACTTATAAAAAAATCTGCAAACAAATTAAAGTTTATTAGAATAAACGTTAACTACTTTTAATAAATTAAAAATCAATGTTTTATTAAACTGACTATTTGTAAAATTATATAAACTATTTGCAATGTTCCAACCTACACCACTAATTGAAAAAAAATCATTTTTAGAAGCATCCATAAAGTCTGATACAGTAGAGAAAAAATTAGAAATTTTTTTTGATAAAACACGTCCTACTTCTGGTATTCCTAAAGAACATATAAATTTTTCAAAACAAATATTCTTAGAATTATGTATAGATAAAATAATATTTTTAGCTTTTTTATCACCTATATTATCTATTCTAGCCAGTACAACTAAATTTAAATTAAATAAATCAAATAAATTTTTTACATATCCTAAATCTACTAATTTATCTATGATCTTTGGCCCTAATCCAGATATATTAAATCCTTTGTTAGAACAGAAATGATGTAATAGCTTTTTAAATTGACTTAAGCATTTTAAACCAGAAATACAACGTATCTGAACACTATTTAAACTACAAAAATCTAATATAGAACTACATTCAGGACAATATTTAGGAAAATTAATTTTTTTAACAATAGAAGATCTTTGACCAAGAATTACATTAACGATTTTAGGAACTACAGCACCAGCTCTTTTAATAGCAACATAATCTCCAATATGCAAATCTAACCTTTTTATTTCATTAAAATTATGTAAAGATACCCTTTTTATACAAACTCCAGAAATCTTGATTGGTAATAATTCTGCTACAGGTGTAATAACACCAGTTCGTCCTATTTGATATAAAACTTTTACTACTTGGGTTGTTTTAATTTCATCCAAAAATTTACATGCAATTGCCCATTTAGGAGCAACACTTGTAGTACTTAATAAATTTTGACAAATAATAGAATCCACTTTTACAACAATACCATCAATATCAAAATCTAAAAATTTTCGTTTTTTCTGAATACAATTATAAAAATTAACTATCTCGTAACTAGATGAATATAAAATATTATAAGCACTAATTGGAAATCCCCAATCTTTTAGCTGTTTCAATCTTAAAAAATGACTATCAGAAATACTATTTTTACTACAATAACCTAATCCATAACAACAAAACATTAAATTTTTTAGTCCTTCAAACATACAATTTTTTTGACGTAAAAATCCAGCAGCTAAATTTCTAGTATTTGAAAACAAATTTTTTCCTAATTTAAATGCTTGTTGATTTAATCTTAAAAAATCACTTTTTAAAATAAAAACTTCACCCCTAACTTCTAAAGTACTTGGTATATTAGTTCCTAGTAAAAAATTTGGAATAGATGAAATCATACGAACATTATTCGTAACATCTTCACCAATATAACCATCACCACGAGTCATAGCTCTAAATAAAGAACCATGTTTATATATTAAATTAATAGCTAAACCATCAATTTTTAATTCACTACAAAAAAAAATTTTTTTTAATTTCAAAAAACATTTTATTTTTTTATAAAACTTAAAAAAATCTTTTACAGTATAAACACTTTCTAAAGATAACATTGGAGTAATATGATCAAACTTTCCAAACTCACGTAAACCTAGAAAACCTATAGACATACTAGGAGAATTATTAAATTCAAAAACATTTTTATATTTGTTTTCCAATTTTTTTAATTCAAGCATTAATAAATCATACTCTTCATCAGAAATATCAGGCAAATTTAAAGTATGATATAAATACTGATGACGACGAATTTTATTTTGTAATTTTAATATGTAATCCTCTATATTCTTCATATCTTTCCAAATAAAACGTTCTAAAAAACTTTTAAACTTTACGGAAAATTAATATTTTAAACATTAAAAAACTCTTAGTTATATATTTAATTAAAATAATTTTTTATTATAAACACTTTAATTCTATTCAATAAATAAAATAATTAATTACTTAACCAATATTTATAATTAAATACATATTTTTATATTTCTATAATATTAAATAATACCTAAATATCATTTAAATATCTTACATAATATGAAAATAAAATAAAAAATCAAAATTATATCCAATTTTCATATACTTCTAATATACTATTTTATATAGCTATTAAAAATTATATACATTTTACTATTAAAAAAATACATATTTATTACTAACAAAATACCATTTTAAATTTAAATAAAAATTGTTACTCATTATTAAAAAAAAATAAAAACTTCACTAAAAAATTAATTAAACAATTTAATTTATTATACTAACAATTAGATTTTATCTATAGTAATCTAAAAAAATTATAATATAAAAATAATATACAAAAATTCAAATTGTTACTTTTTTATATAAAATTCACTAACTAAATTAAAAATCTCTCTACAAAAAATATCCATTATTTAAAATAATTCCCAACAAATTATTCATGTCATAAAATAATATGAATTATTACACTAAAAAACATCTACAAACCTACATGCATTTATTTTAAAAAGAATACTATAATAACGTTATATATAATATAAATACAAAACAATAAAAATTATCGTTAGTATTCCATTATTATAAGTTAAAATACTAATCTTAAACTAAATTTACTCGTTTAATAAAAATATAAATCTAATTAGACAAAAACTCAAAAACATCAAAAAAATTAAAAATTTATTTTACCTTGACGTTTATAATATATTTATAACAATAAGAAAAACCTGACTAATATGCTAATAATAAAATAAAAAAATACTGCCAATTATAATATTTTAAAAAATAAAAAAGAGAAAAATATGTTTCAAGAAGATATTAAAATCACAACACCAAATGGATTACACACTCGCCCTGCAGCCTTACTAGTTAAAGAAGCAAAAAAATTTTCTTCAGATATAACTATTATTTCTAATGGAAAATCTGTAAATGCAAAAAGTTTATTTAAACTACAAACATTAGGATTAGTACAAAATAGTTTAATTACAATATCAGCTAACGGTATAGATGAAAAAAAAGCAGTTAAAAATTTAATAAAATTTTTAAAAACACTAAAATAAAAAAAGTGTATTTTAAAAACATTAAAGATTTATATAGTATCATTTAACCGGAGGTAATCCAAGTTATTACTTCCGGATAATATTTTAAAAATATAGAAGTATATCATCTCATATACAATTAATATCAAATAAAAAATTTATCACTACACTAATTCAAAGGTCACATTATGATTTCAGGTATATTAGCTTCACCAGGTATAGCATTCGGAAAAGTTTTATTACTTCAAAAAAATAAAATTTCTATTAACTATAACAAAATCCCAACTAACAAAATTAATCAAGAAATTCAAAAATTTATTCAAGGAAAAAATAAAACAATTACTCAACTCAAAAAAATAAAAGAAACTACAAAAAAAACATTAAAACATGATAAATCTGATATCTTTGAAGGACATATAATGCTCTTAGAAGATGAAGAATTAGAAAAAAAAATATTTTTACTTATAAAAAATAAACACATGTCTGCCGAACATGCTACTCATAATATCATTACAGAACATGCTAATACACTAGAAAAATTAAATGATGAATACCTAAAAAACAGAGCAATAGATATCCGAGACATCGGAAATAGACTGCTTAAAAATATACTAAATATTAATGTCAATAATTTAAATAATATAAATGATCCAATTATTCTTATTGCACATGATCTCACTCCTTCGGAAACAGCACAAATTGATCTAAAAAAAGTATTGGGATTTATAACTGATTTAGGAGGAGAAACATCACATACCTCTATAATTGCACGTACACTAGAACTTCCAGCGATAGTAGGAACTAAAAATATAACTAAAAAAATAAAAAAAAACGACTTTGTTATACTAGATGGTATCAAAAATAAAATACTTATAAACCCTTCTAAAATAGAAATTCAAAATATTCAACAAAAAAAGAAAAAATACGAGTCAGAAAAAAAAATATTAACACAACTAAAAAATTTAAAAGCAATTACAAAAGACCAACATAAAATAGAAATCGGCGCAAATATAAGCACATTACAAGATATTAAAAGCGCAACAAAATATGGAGCTGAATGTATTGGATTATATCGTACAGAATTTTTGTTCATGAATAGAAATTCTTTACCTTCCGAAGAAGAACAATTTCATTCATATAAAACCATAGCACAAAAAATGAAAGGAAAACCTATAATAATAAGAACTATGGATATTGGAGGAGATAAAAACCTTCCATATATGAATATCCCTAAAGAAAAAAATCCTTTTTTAGGTTGGCGAGCTATTCGTATATCTATAGATCAAAAAGAAATTTTATACGCACAATTAAAAGCAATATTAAGAGCATCAATATTTGGAAAATTAAAAATTATGTTTCCAATGATCATCTCTGTAGAAGAAGTGAAAATATTACAAACTGAATTAGAAAAATTAAAAAAAATATTATATACAAAAAAAATACAATTTGATCCAAATATAGAAATAGGAATTATGATTGAAACTCCTGCATCAGCTATAATCGCTAATCATTTAGCAAAAGAAGTAGATTTTTTTAGTATTGGTAGTAATGATTTAACACAATATACTTTAGCAGTAGATAGAGGAAATGATTTAATTGCAAATTTGTATAACCCCATGCATCCAGCGGTATTAAATCTTATTAAACAAATAATAGATTCTGCTCATAAAGCAGGAAAATGGACAGGTATGTGTGGAGAATTAGCAGGAAATGAATATGCTACATTATTATTATTAGGAATGGGGTTAGATGAATTTAGTATGAATCCAGCTAATATACCAAAAATAAAAAAAATAATTAGAGCATCAAAATTTATAGATACTCAAAAATTAGCAAAATCTGTATTATCAAAAGGCACCACACACGAAATATTAAATGTAATTAATAAATTTAATAATATTAGTAATAACAAAAAAATAGAGGAATAAATGAACTTTTTTTCTAATTTTTTTAAAAATAAATCTTATGATAAAATAGACGTTTTCTCTCCAATATCTGGAACTATCACTAATATTGAAGATGTACCTGATGAAGTTTTTTCAAAAAAAATAGTTGGAGATGGAGTTGCAATAATGCCAACTAGTAATATACTATTAGCACCGATTAATGGAAAAATCGGAAAAATATTCGAAACATTACATGCGTTTTCTATAAAATCAAAAGATGGAATAGAACTATTTGTACATTTCGGAATAGATACAATTACACTAAAAGGATCAGGTTTTAAAAAAATATCTCAAGAAAATTTTTCTGTAAATATAGGAGACCCAATTATTTCTATAGACTTACCATTTCTAAAAAAAACAGCAAAATCTATATTAACTCCTGTAATAATATCTAACATAGAAAAATTTAAAAAAATAATTAAAAATTCAGGAATAGCTAAAGCAGGAAAAACAATTATTTTTTCTATAAAAAAATAGTATTTTAATAGGTAAAACGGCATATTAATATCTCCGTTTTGCCTATATTTTGCACTTAAAACTTATTAACAAAATTAAACAACCACATCACCTAAAAATAATGAGTTACAAGCATGATAATCATTAAAAACATAATTTTTCCTGCCATTCTTGGTGTTATTGAAGGCGTTTCAGAATTTTTTCCTGTCTCATCTTCTGGACATATTATTATATTCTCAAACTTTTTTAAAATCCCCAATCATAATATTCAAATTTTGAATACTATTATCCAAACTGGAGCATCTTTATCAATATTATTACATTTTAAAAAAAAATTTATTGAAATGTTATTACAAATTACTAACAAAACAAAAAATATTAACAATAATCTATCATATTACCATATAATTTTAGGAAATACTCCTATTATAATACTAGGATTAATCATACACAAATATATCATATATACCTTTAATCATACTAGTATAATATATGCGCTAACATGCGGAACAATTCTATTACTAATTACCGAAATAATCAAACCTAAACTTCATCTAAAAAAAAAAATATGCATATTAAAAACTTTAATAATTGGTTTATTTCAATGCCTAGCGTTATGGCCAGGATTCTCAAGATCTTGTGCAACAATTTCTGGAGGAATATTATCTGGACTAAAACAATCAACCGCAATAAAATTTTCTTTTATGCTTTCTGTTCCTATTTTTTTTGGTGCGTGTTGTATTAATATTATAGAGAACATTTCTTATATATCTATAAATAATATACAAGAATTAATTATAGGATTTTTATCTGCATTCATTACTTCAAATATTACTATAAAAAAATCCTTAAATATAATTAAAAGTTGTTCTTTTATGCCGTTTATAATTTATCGAACAATATTATCAATAATTATACTTTATCTCAATAAATAAAACACATATATTAAAATAAATTACTTATATCTCCATTTTTCCAAAATGTTCGTTCTTAAATTAATTATTTCAGATTTTATATCTGAACCACAAAGATCTTTACATAAAATTGACTTAATGGACACTTTGTTTACAATATCAAATGATGATAATAAAAAATTTTTTGGATAATTTTTATAATTCTCAATATCTAAAAAATTTTTTAAATAAAAATTGTTCAAAATAGACAATTTTTTTATTATATAAGGTTTTCTCCATGCATCAATAGAATAAAAAAACATAACAATTTTTTTAGAAGATTGAAAATGAATTACATTTAAAAATTTAAAAAATCGAGCAAAAATAATAGATAAATTTTTTATATGTATAGGAATACAAAATCTTTTACATAACATATTTAGGTATTGCATTAATTCTTTTTTATAAATTAATGATGTATAAGAATTAATATCAAATAATAATACTCTAATTATACAAAAAAACAAAACAGAAAATCTAATATCTATATTTTTACTTACTTTAGAAATTTTAGCTAATTCTATAAACATATCAAATTTTTTATAACTAAAAAAACTATTTTGATCACTCAATCGATAATAAATAGAATTGTTAAAAATTATATTTATTTCAGGAAATAACACTGATAGTACATTAAAGTAATATAATACTCTAAAATAAATATGAGGATTATTAGTATTAAGAGCTTTTTCAGTCTCTTTCCATATTCTATCTCTAGTTAAATTCAATAATTCTTTTTTTTTCACCATTGAAGATATAAAAATAACTGTTTCTTCAGCTATTTTAAATCCTAAATGATAAAATAAAGAACAAAATCTTGCTATTCGTAAAACTCTTAAAGGATCTTCACTAAAAGCAGGAGAAATATGCCTTAAAATACGATTTTTAATATCTTGTATACCATGAAATGGATCAATATAATTTCCATTATCATCTTGAGCTATCGCGTTTATAGTTAAATCTCTTCTCATTAAATCATCTTTTAAAGTAATATTTAATGAATAATCAAATTCAAATCCAGTATATCCTAAACCTATTTTTCTATCAACTCTAGCCAAGGAATATTCTTCTTTATTATTCGGATGTAAAAATACTGGAAAATCCTTTCCTACTTGCTTAAAATCTAATTCTAGCAACATTTTTGGAGTACCTCCTACTACTACCCAATCTCTATCTTTTACAGACAAATTTAATAATTTATCTCTAATAGCCCCTCCTACTAAATATATTTTCATAATACTCAATACTCCACTACATAAATTTATGAATATGTATTGATTTAATTTATACAAAAATAAATAAAATTACTATTTATTAAGCAATTATGATAACATTAAAATAAAAATTTAAAAAATACAATTATCATTATTACTAAATATTTTACTAAATATTAATATAATAAATTATTTTTCATAGGTATTTAAATTATGAAAAAATCTTTACTTTCTCAATTTGGATCTTCAAAAGAACGTTTAATAAATGCTATTAATTCACTAAAATCAGGAAATGGAATTATTGTTTTAGATAATGAAAAAAGAGAAAATGAAGGAGATCTAATTTTTTCAGGAGAAAAAATGACTATTGAACAAATGGCATTAACAATAAGACATGGAAGCGGCATAATTTGTGTATGTATAACAGAATTTAAAAGAAAACAACTAAAATTACCCATAATGGTAAAAAAAAATACAAGTAAATTCGGAACAAATTTTACAATCACAGTAGAAGCTGCTCATGGTATATCTACTGGAGTATCTGCACAAGATAGAATAACAACAATTCGTGCAATTATAAACGATAATGCCAAACCTAGTGACTTAAACAGACCAGGACATATATTTCCATTACAAGCAAACAAAAAAGGAATTAAAGCAAGAAAAGGACATACTGAAGCTGCTATAGAACTAATGAAATTATCAGGATTAAAGCCTATAGGAGTTATATGTGAACTAACTAATGATGATGGTACTATGTCAAAATTACCAGAAATAATCAAATTTGCAAAATCTAAAAATATGAATATAGTAACTATTCAAGATATTATTGAAAATATCAAAAAATTAATTTAAAATTTACAATTACAAGTTAAATACTAAAATAATACTTTACATTTGAATACTAAATTTTTTTTAAATCTTCAATAGACCAAGAAGGATTTATTTTAATATTAACATTAAAACTCTTAAACTTATCAAAACGAACATAACCAACATACGCTACCATAGCAGCATTATCTGTACAATATTCCGACATAGGATAAAAAACTTTATAACTATATTTATTAATAATTTTATTTAAACTTTTACGTAAAATTTTATTTTTACTGACACCACCAGAAACTACCAAGGTATTATAATTTAATTTTTTCATAGCTCTTATACACTTAAATACTAATGAATCAACTACTGCGCTTTCAAATTCTTTAGCAATATCAGCTTTAGTTTGAAAATCATCATTATTTTTTTTTATAATATTAGTTACATATGTTTTTAATCCTGAAAAACTAAAATCCAATCCAGAACAACTAATCATTGGCCTAGGAAAATTAAATTTTCCTGATATACCTAATCTAGCTAATTTAGATAAATTAGCACCTCCAGGATATTTTAACCCTAACAACTGAGCTATCTTATCAAAAGCCTCACCTGCTGCATCATCACGAGTTGAACCCAATAATTTATAATTCCCAATTCCCAAAGCATTAATTAACTGAGTATGTCCTCCAGAAACTAATAATGTAACAAATGGAAATTTAGGCTTACGTTTAGATAACATAGGAGTTAAAAGATGAGCTTCCATATGGTTTACTAATACCACTGGTATATTTAAAGAAAACGCCAATGCTGTTCCAACAGACGCACCTATTAATAATGACCCTGCTAAACCAGGACCAGATGTATATGCAACGGCATCAATAGAGTATTTAGAAATTTTCCCAATAAAAAATAAATTTTTAAGTAAAACGACTAATGTTTCTGAATGTTTTCTAGCTGCTAATTCAGGAACTATACCACCATAAGTATCATTTAAATCAGCTTGATTATAAACTTGGTTAAATATTATTCCAAATTCACTGTCATAAACAGCAATAGCAGTGTCATCACAAGAAGTTTCAATTCCTAATATGCGCATAAAAATTCATTACTATAATAAAAATACAATTATCACTAATAATTTTCAATCTATATCAAATTAATAATCAATATAGATTGATAATCCAATATCATATATATATTATAATAATCTTTAAAAAAGATAAAGGATAAATACTATTATGCCAATAATTAAAGTACGAGATAATGAACCTTTTGATGTAGCTTTACGTAGATTTAAAAGATCATGCGAAAAATCAGGAATTTTATCAGAAATACGCAAAAGAGAATTTTATGAAAAACCTGCTACAGAACGAAAAAGAGCAAAATCTTCAGCTATAAAACGTTTAGCAAAAAAATTATCCAGAGAAAATTTAAAAAGAACTCGTTTGTACTAAAATTTAAAAAATAAAATAAAATTTTATTTGGACTATTCACTTGACCGTGTATCTAATACGGTCAAAACACTTAAATTCACTTTATCAAATAATATGGCAAAACTAGTTTCTAAAAAATTTATTCACGAATTAATTTATCAAAGTAATATTATAGATATTATAAATAAACATATATCTCTAAAAAAAAGTGGAAAAAACTATATATCACACTGTCCTTTTCACCAAGAAAAAACACCCTCGTTTACTGTAAATTTCGAAAAACAATTTTATTTTTGTTTTGGATGTAATTCTCACGGAAATGTAATTGATTTCTTAATGAACTATGAAAAACTAACGTTTATAGAAAGTATCGAAGAATTAGCTACTATAAATGGAATAAATGTACCCTATAAATCACAAAAAAATCATGTATCACTATTTGATTTCCAAAAAAGAAACAATCTATACTTACTTCTAAATAATATTGCAAATATTTATCACAATAATTTATTAAAGTGCAATTATGCATATAAGTATATTCAAAATAGAGGGATTACAAAAAGTATGATTCAATTTTTTAAAATTGGATTTTCTACCATAGATTGGTCTGTATTAAAACAACAAATTAAAAAAAAATACTACGATCAAAAAGAAATGATAGATATTGGCATTTTAATAAAAAATAAAGAAGGAATACAATATGATCGTTTTAAAAACAGAATAATTTTTCCTATAAGAAATAAACATGGAAAAATTTTAGGTTTTGGAGGAAGATCATGCAATAACATGCTTCCAAAATATCTCAATTCTCCAGAAACAAAAATATTTCATAAAAGTCGTCAATTATATGGACTATATGAAATGAATAAAACAAATCCAAATCCAAAAGAAATACTAGTAGTAGAAGGATATATTGATGTTATTACATTATTTCAATTTAAAATAAATTATTCCGTATCAACTCTAGGATTAACACTATCTACCTTCCAAATAAAACTTCTATTTCAACTTTCAAATACTATTATATTTTGTTTTGATGGTGATGAATCAGGTAAAAACGCTGCTTGGAAAGCGTTAAATAAATCCCTACCATACATTCATGATGGAAAAAATATAAAATTCATATTTCTACCAAATAATGAAGATCCAGATTCAATTATTAAAAAAGAAGGATATAAAAATTTTAAAAATAGAATAAAAAACTCAATAAATTTTTCAGATATGTTAATTCATAATTTATTTAAAAATATAAATATAAATTCAATTAGAGAAACATCATATACAAGTAAAATAATTATTACTTTAATTAATAAAATTCCAGGAAAAATCACTAAACTCTATCTTTTTCAATTGATTAGTAAAAAAATAGGAATATATGATTACAATATTTTAAAAATATTACATACCAAACAAAATACAAATAAAAAAATTAACACTCCACAAAAAATAAAAAAAAACACTATACGTATATTAATTTCGTTATTAATACAAAATCCATGGTTATCATCAATATTACCTTCATTTAAATATTTAGAAAACACTCATCATATACCGGGATTATCTTTTTTCTTAAAATTAGTACAACAATGCCTTACAATACCAAATTGTAATACCGCTCAAATATTAGAAAATTATAGAAAACACACTATACTTAAATATTTAAAAGAATTTTCAACATGGGATCACATGATTAAAAAACAACAAATTAAAGAATTTTTTTTAGAACTGTGTACTAAAATACATAAAGAAACTTTAAAAAACAAGTTAAATCAACTTATACATCAAGAACGAAAAATAGGATTAAATAAAGAAGAAAAATTACAATTATGGTCTATTAGTAAAAAATTATCAAAAATATAAATATATTTCTTCATTTCATATTAAACTATAAATTTAAACATAAACTATATAAACCACTCTAACATTAAAAATATAAATATTTTATAAAATTAAATAAAACTATTTTATAATTTTACAAAATATTTAAGAAAACAAAATTAAGTCTATATTCAATTATTTTTAAATGCTCATGCTATAACTAGATTTAATATAATTAAAATCTTAATCTAATTATTCAATATGGATAATCGTCTTATGGAGCAAAATCCACAGTTAAAACTCAAACTACTAGTTACCTATGGTAAAGAACAAGGTTATTTAACCTATTCTGAAATTAACGATCATTTACCAGATGATATAATAAACTCAGATCAAATAGAAGACATAATCCAAATGATTAGTGATATGGGGATACAAGTAGTAGAAAAAGCACCAGATGCTGATGATCTTATATTACATGAAATAAGAAACAATGAAACTGATGAAGATATAGTAGAAGCAGCAGCACAAGTACTCTCTCACGTAGAATCAGAATTAGGACGAACAACCGATCCAGTAAGAATGTATATGCGTGAGATGGGTACAGTAGAATTATTAACACGTGAAGGAGAAATAGATATTGCTAAAAGAATTGAAGAAGGAATTAATCAAGTACAATGTTCTGTTGCTGAATATCCAGAAGCTATTAATTATCTTTTAAAACAATATAATCGCGTAGAACTAGGAGAAATTAAATTATCAGAACTAATTAATGGCTTTATAGATCCTAATTCAGAAGAAATATACACACCTATATCACATCATATAGGTTCAGAATTATCAGAAAATCATCATGACGAAGATTTAGAAGAAAACAACGGAGAAGATTCTCTTATAGATCCTGAACTTGCAAAAGAAAAATTTTTTGAACTAAAAAAACAATACTATATAACCAGTAATACTATCAAAACTAAACATAGAAATCATCAAGATACTATAAATGAAATAAAAAACTTATCAGATATTTTTAAACAATTTAGACTAGTACCTAAACAATTTGATTATTTAGTTAATAATATGAGAAACATGATAAAAACAGTCAGAATACAAGAACAACATATTATGAAACTATGTATAGAACATTATTCAATTCCTAAAAAAACATTTTTAAATTTTTTTTTAACAACAAATATAAATTTTATTTGGAATAAAATAATAAAAAATATAAAAAAACCTTGGGTTGAAAAATTTAGTGAAATAAAATTAGATATACAAAAAACTTTAAAAAAATTAAAAAAAGTAGAACTAAAAACTGGATTAACAATCCATCAAGTAAAAAACATTAATAAAAGAATGTCACTGGGAGAAGCTAAAGCAAAAAGGGCTAAAAAGGAAATGGTAGAAGCAAATTTAAGACTAGTAATCTCAATTGCAAAAAAATACACTAATCGAGGACTACAATTTTTAGACTTAATTCAAGAAGGCAATATTGGACTCATGAAAGCTGTAGATAAATTTGAATATCGTAGAGGATACAAATTTTCTACTTACGCTACTTGGTGGATTAGACAAGCTATTACTAGATCTATTGCAGATCAAGCAAGAACAATAAGAATACCAGTACATATGATTGAAACCATAAATAAACTTAACAGAATTTCAAGACAAATATTACAAGAAATTGGAAGAGAACCAACGCCAGAAGAACTATCAGAAAGAATGCTAATCCCAGAAGATAAAATTAGAAAAGTACTAAAAATAGCAAAAGAACCTATTTCTATGGAAACACCTATTGGAGAAGATGATGATTCACATTTAGGAGATTTTTTAGAAGACAAAAACATTGAATTACCTCTTGATTCAGCTACTTCTGAAAGTCTCCGATCAGCCACCAATAACGTATTATCTGGATTAACTACACGAGAAGCAAAAGTACTTCGTATGAGATTCGGAATTGATATGAATACTGATCATACTCTTGAAGAAGTAGGAAAACAATTTGATGTAACTCGAGAAAGAATACGTCAAATAGAAGCTAAAGCCTTACGAAAACTAAGACATCCTAGTCGTTCAGAAATATTACGTAGTTTTCTAGATGATTAATAATTTAATATAAAATTTAAATTAAAAAAATATTTATTATTAATAAGAAGCTTCCTATAAAAAAAGGAAGCTTTTACTTAAAATTTTATAATACGAATTTAGAAATCAAACAAACATAAAAAATTATATATTCTTATTATATTAACAACTATTTAGAATATTAATACTAATACTCTGAAAACTACGTTTATTTAAAAAAAATATTATCAACCATAATTAATTTTTTTCATGTTTTTTACTAATTATCGTTGCTGGAATTCCGCAAACTACTGAATTATCAGGAACGGATGTCAATATCAAAGATCCAGCTTGAATATTTGTTTTCGTACCGATAGTAATATTTCCTAAAATCATAGAATTAGCACCTATTATAACTCCTTCACACACTTTAGGATGCTGAACAACACCTCTACTATCTTTTTCTGTCCTTCCTAGAGTTACACACTGAGCAATAAACACATTATTTTCTATAATAGACGTACTTCCAATACATATATTAGTTCCATACTCTAAAACTATTCCATGTCCAATTTTAGCAGCAGGATGAATATTTACAGAAAAAAGAGATGAAATTGCATTTTGAAAATATAATGCTAATGATTTTTTCCCGTTATACCAAAGAAAATTACTAATTCTATATATCTGTAATGCATGAAAACTTTTTAAATATAACAGTGGTACAAAATAGTATTTGATTTCTGAATTTTTATTACAGACTGCTTGAATATCTTTTATTGCAAAAAATAAAATATCATTACAAACAGAATATATTTCATTAAAAATATCTCTAATAGTCACTTGAGATATATATTTATTCGATAATTTACTTGATAAAATATAACTTAATGCCATATCAAAAGTTTTATGTTGTAATATATAAGCATGATAAAATCCAGTTAATTCAGTATCTTTATTAACTAATATTTCAACTTCAGAAATAATTTGATTCCATATTATCTCGATTTCTTCAGATAACATTATTATCCCCAAAAAATAAACTATTTATAACAAAAAATTAATTCTGTTTATATAATCTAATGTAAATCTAATAATATAAAAATATATACAAATTCAAAAATTTTATTAAATTTTAACTAAATTATTTATTTTATTCGTTTAAAAAAATTACTGTAATAATTAAAATTATTACTAAAAATGTTAATCATCTGTAGATAACACTACTGGATTATCATTAGATAACCAACCCACCATACCATGTTTTAATACATAAATATCCTGACATCCAATAGATCTTATAAAATAAACATAATTTTTATTTATTTCACTATTATTTTCAAAAACTAAAATCACTGGAAAATTTATATATTCTTTTAATTTTTTTACATAAAAATCTGATTTTACATGATCATAAGATATATTAATAGAATTAATAATTCTACCAGAAGAAAATTTTTTAGAATCACGTGCATCTATAATCAAAATAGTTTTTTTTGTATTAATAAAACTTATCAATTCTAATGCGGTAATAAACTTGACATTAAAAAACATATCTTTAACCACAAAAAATAGCATTAATAACAAAGATATGCACCATGAAACACTTAAAAACATATGATCATAAAAAAATTTTAAAATAATATCCAACAAAATAATAATTTCCTATATAAATATAATGATAAAAACTTAAAATCATGTTAAATTAACTCAAATACAAAAATACAAAAATATAATTTATAATAAAATTAATTATAAACAAAAACATACCATATATTCTTCAAAAACTCATTAAAAACAAATACTTATATATTTAAACTCATTTTTTCATCAATTATAGCCTGAGAAACTACCCTCGGAGCAACACCCCCTTTAGATATCCTTTTTTTAAGTAAAGATATTACATCCAATGCATCGTATACATCCATATCAATATGTTTGCTATATTTTTTGAATACAGATAAATTTAATTTTTCTAACGGCAATTTTAGTGTTAACGCTTCTAATACTATTTTTCCTGTAATATAATGAGAATCTCTAAAATTAATTCCTTTCTTCACTAAATAATCAGCTAATTCAGTAGCGTTAGAATAACTCGTTTTTAAAGAATACCAACAATTAGAATAATTGACACACAGATCTTTTAAAATTAAAGATGCCATACACAAACATTCTTCCCAAGTATCAAGAGTATCAAATAAACCCTCTTTATCTTCTTGCATATCTTTATTATATGATAATGGTAATCCCTTTAAAATTACTAAAATTCTAATCAAACATCCAAATACTAGTCCCGATTTAGACCTAATTAATTCCAATGAATCAGGATTTTTCTTTTGTGGCATCAAAGAAGAACCAGAAGTAACACAATCTGATAATTCTATAAATTTTAATTCCGATGAATTAAAAAAAATTAAATCTTCAGAAAACCGTGATAAATGCATCATACTAATTGATGCAACAGAAACTAATTCCACTACATAATCTCTATCCGAAACACTATCTAAACTATTATTGGTAGAAGATCTAAACCCCATATCTTTTGCCAAATCTTCTCTGTTAATATTCCAAGCATTTCCAGATAATGCTCCAGATCCTAAAGGACAACTATCTAATCTTTTTAACGCATCATTTAAACGACATTCATCTCTTTTTATCATTTCTAAATATGCTAAACACCAAAAAGAAAAAGTAATAGGTTGTGCGCACTGCAAATGAGTGTATCCAGGCATAATTATGTGTTGAGTTCTTTCTGAAAGTTTAATTAACTCAACTTTAAAATCAAAAATATTTTTAAATAAACATTTTAATTTCTGTTTACACCATAATTTTAAATCTGTAGATACTTGATCATTTCTACTTCTACCTGTATGTAATTTTTTACCTAAATCTCCTAACATATTAATTAATTGTTCTTCTACCCAACTATGAATATCTTCTGAATTACTTTTTAAAACTAATTCAGGATCCTGTTTAACATTACACAATAAAACACACAGTGCATCCTTTATTTTTTTATACTCATCATAATTCAGTATCCCTGACTTAAATAAAGCACCTGACCAAGATATTGATCCTAAAATGTCTTGTTCTGCTAATCTAAAATCAATATTAATTGAACTATTGAATTTTTTAAAAAATGGATTAGAATCAGAAATAAATCTACCTCCCCATAATTTCATAAAATTCTCCAAAGTTATTACTTTAAAACAAAATATATATTTTCTACTTGTATTTTTTAAAATACTCACAAAACCATAATTAAATATAAAATATCATTATTAATTAATATTCTTACATTTTTTTATTGATCTAATTTTAGAAGATAAAGAATATAACTTAATAAAACCACCAGCATCTGATTGATTATAAATATTATCTTCATTAAATGTAGCAAATTCTTTAGAATATAAAGAATTTGGAGAAAACTTTTGAATAGCAGTAACAGTCCCTTTATATAATTCTAAAACAATAGTACCATTCATTCCTTTTACTAATTCTTCACAAGCAGCTTGCAAAGATTTTCTAATAGGACTAAACCAATTTCCATTATAAACAACATACGACATTTCTAATGCAATCTGTTGTCTCCACTTAAAACTATCTCTATCTAATACTAATTGTTCAATAGCACGCAAAGCTTTTGTCAAAATAGTTCCTCCAGGAGTTTCATAACATCCTCTTGATTTTATACCAACTAATCTGTTCTCAACAATGTCTAAACGACCTATACCATGTTTCTTTCCTAATATATTTAATTTTTCTAAACACTTTAAAGGCGTCATAACCTTATTATTTACCGATATAGCACAACCATCTTTAATTTTTATAGAAACTATTTCAGAGACATCAGATGCTTGTTTAGGATCTACAGTCCACGTCCAGCAATCTTTTGTTGGTTTATTCCATAAATCTTCTAATATTCCCCCTTCAGTCGAAATATGCCATACATTTTCATCTCTACTATAAATTTTATCCAAAGATGCTGTAGTACTAATATTTTTTTTTCTTAAATAAATAAATAATTCTTTTCGAGAACGAAATTTCCATTCTCTCCAAGGAGCAATAACTTTTAATTGTGGAGCTAATGCTGCATAAACCATTTCAAATCTAATCTGATCATTACCCTTTCCAGTCGCACCGTGACAAACAGCATCAGCATTTAATTTAAGAGCTAGTTTAACTTGAGATTTAGCAATGATAGGCCGTGCTAAAGCAGTACCTAAAAGATACTGCCCTTCATATACCGCACCAGATTTTAAAATAGGATACACATAATCTCTTACAAAGTCCTCTCTTAAATCTTGAATTACACATTTTGATGCACCAGAATTTAATGCTTTTTCTTTAATGTTTTCTAGATCATTTTTGTTTTGTCCAATATCGGCTACAAAAGCTATTACTTCTGCTTTGTAATTTTCTTTTATCCAAGGAATGATAACTGATGTATCTAATCCTCCTGAATAAGCTAACACCACTTTTTTAATAACTTTATTATACATAATTAATAATATTCCATGCTTTTAACTACATTAATGTTAAAATAATATATTAAATAATAGATTTTAAATATCAACTAATATTAACATTTATATAATTATACAATATAAATATTTAGACAACTATCTAAAAAATGTCATAAAAAAATTTTTAAACATTAATGCTAAACCTTAATGGATTTTATACCTAAAACATGACATAAAGCACAAGAAATGTCTGCGCGATTCAAAGTATAAAAATGAAAATTTCTTATTCCCTCACTATATAACACTTTAACCATATCCATTGCTATACTAGCACCAATAATTTTACTCATACTAAAATCACTCTTAACTTCGTCAAAAAGATAATTTAACCAATTAGGAATGTTTACATTACTCATACTAGAAAACTTAAGTAATTGCTTAAAATTAACTATAGGAAATATACCAGGAATTATATCCATAACAATATTATTTTTTGCACACAAATCTCTAAATTTCAAAAAATGATTAATGTTAAAAAAAAACTGAGTTATAGCACAAGATGCACCTGCATCCATTTTCTTTTTTAAATTTTTTATATCATTTTTAAAATGCGTTGATTCTGGATGAGTTTCTGGATATGCTGCTACAAAAATTTTAAAATCAGCTACCGATTTTAATAAGTTCACTAAATCTACTGCATACATTTTATTCTTCTGTAACTTTGAATCTATAACATCTCCACGTAATGCTAAAATACTACGAATTCCACTATTCCAATACTTTTTAGCTATGTACTTTAACTGATCTAGAGTATAATTAGCACACGTTAAATGAGGCACAGTATCAATACCTGTATATTCTTTAACTTTCTTTACTGTATTATACGTATCCATCTGCACTTCTGAATGACTAGTTCCACAAGTGACCGAAAAAAATTTAGGACTAAATAACTTTAATTGATCAATAGAATTCCATAAATTAACTTCCCAAACTTTTTTATTGGGAGGAAAAAATTCAAAAGAAACACTTACTGTTTCACGAATATTCATTAAATATTGGTTTAATGTTTCATGATAATCCGTATATACTAATTTCATAGTATTATCCTTAAATTGGTATACAACGAATAATTTAGAATAATTAATAAATTTAAAATTTATCTTTTTAAAATACATGATAGTATATATATTAACAATATTAATTGTAAATACATAACCATGCAAAATAAAAAAAATTAAAATTTTCATGATATAAATAAAAACAATACATTTCTACATACATGAAACCCTATAATCAATCCTTAAAATTCTTTCATACATTTAAAATAAACTTATTTGCAAAAAAAATAATCATTGTTAAAAATAAAACATCACTCATAAAAATATGGAAAACATGCAAAAAACGTAACATAAAATTTATATTGTTAGGAGAAGGGAGTAATGTTTTATTCCTAAAAAACTATAATGGAATAGTAGCTATTAATAAAATTACTGGAATTACTATTGAAGAACAAAAAAAACATTGGCTTTTAAATGTAAAGGGAGGAGTGAAATGGCACTCATTAATAAAATACACCATGCAAAAAAAAATTTATGGGTTAGAAAATTTAGCCTTAATACCAGGATCTGTAGGATCAGCGCCCATTCAAAATATAGGCGCATATGGAATAGAATTTAAAGATATATGTGATTACGTAGATCTGTTATCTTTAAATAATTCTAAGATCATTCGTGTCTACAAAAACAAATGTTGTTTTAATTACAGAAATAGTATCTTTACAAAAAAATACAACCATAATCATATTATTTATTCTGTAGGAATAAAATTATCAAAAAATTGGATTCCAAATCTATCATATTTAAAATTCAATTTACCACACTATAAAAACAATATTACTCCGCAAAAAATTTTTTATCAAATTTGCAAAATAAGAAAAAAAAAATTACCTAATCCAAATAAAATAGGAAATGCGGGAAGCTTCTTTAAAAATCCTATAGTTAATTCAAAATACGCAAAAAAACTTATTCAACAATATCATAATCTTCCTTATTATCCTCAAAAAAATGGAACTATAAAATTATCTGCAGGATGGTTAATTAACCAATGCCGATTAAAAAAATTATCAATTGGATATGCTAGAATATATAAAAAAAATTCTTTAGTTCTCATTAATAAAAACAACTTAGCAACAGCAAATGAAATAATAACATTAGCTAACATAATTGTATATTATGTAAAAAAAAAATTTGATATTATTCTAAAACCAGAAGTAAATATAATAAAGTAGACATTTAACTAAAAAACATATTTAATAACTGAATAAATCTTATAATAAACATTACTTCCAAATCATCTATAATTTCAAAAGACAAAATAATATACAAATATGTTATAACTTAAATCTATTTTGTGATAACATTCTAAAAATTATAATTTTTTATTTAAATAATACACACAACAATAAAATACTATTATTTAACACAATATTGGAATTAAAACTAATATATTTAAAAATGTTATTAATTTAAAATATTTTATATAATACCCATTTAATACATTACAAATAAAATTTATAATATATTTTTTTATGCTTTTATTAAAATATTATTAATAATTAATAAATTTTTATTGCATAAATCATAATCTATCCGTAATATACTATTTAAATAAGCCGGCTTAGCTCAGCAGGTAGAGCAACTGACTTGTAATCAGTAGGTCACCAGTTCGATTCCGGTAGCCGGCATGCAAATATTTAATTTCTGTCTATATAAATAATACAAAGGTGGGATTCCCGAGTGGTTAAAGGGAGCAGACTGTAAATCTGCCGTCTATAGACTTCGAAGGTTCGAATCCTTCTCCCACCAACAAAAAATGATTAATAATACCTAAATTAAAAATAACTAAATGTTTCAAAAATCGCGAGCATCGTATAATGGATATTACCTCAGCCTTCCAAGCTGATGATGCGGGTTCAATTCCCGCTGTTCGCTTTAATAAAATTTAGCTGATATAGCTCAACTGGGTAGAGCACACCCTTGGTATGGGTGAGGTTCTCAGTTCAACTCTGGGTGTCAGCATAAAATTGAAAATTTAACAAGAAAAATGTAATTCTAAAAAAACTACAAACAATTTATTTAAAAATCTACATCAAATTACTTTAATTCATCTAAAATAAATATACTTTCAGTCTTATATCATATTAATATATAATATAAAACTATAACCAATCTAAAATAACTAACAAAATAAATAATATTTACTCATTTAAAATACAATCTACTAACTTATTTTATTTAAATTTTATTTAACTTATTAAAAAACATGATTTAAAATTTTTTCATGTAAAAAAATATAATATTTAATCGTTTATACGTATAAATATTATATTAAATGTAAATATTAAAACCATTAAAAATCTTACTATGTTAAATAATCTATTTTAATTAATATTTTTTGGATAATATATGATTAAAAAAAAAAAATTAAAAAAAAAAAATAAAAAATTAGAAATAATAAAATGGTCAATTTTAAGTATACTAGTAATAATACTTATTTTAAAATACATATTTTATTTCAAATATTCTAATTATTATTATAACATAATTCTAACTAGCTCAATTTTATTAATAATAGGAATATTTTTATCTACTCAAACCGGAAAATTTTTTATAAATTTAGCTAAAGAATCAATACATGAAATTAAATCAATTACATGGCCTAATTTAAAAGAAACATTTAATATTACTTTAACTGTCATCATAGTGACTATTTTATTATCACTAATTCTATGGGGACTTGATAATATTTCAGTTATATTAATATCGTTTATTACTAGTATAAGGCTATAAAAAAATGTATAACCATCAAAAAAAACGTTGGTACGTTCTACAAGCATTCTCTGGTTTTGAAGGACGGATTGCACAATCAATACGAGAGCACATAAAACTAAAAAAAATGGGATCTTTATTTGGAGAAGTTATGGTTCCTACAGAAGAAGTAATTGAAATTAAAGCTGGACAAAGAAAAAAAAGTGAATATAAATTCTTTCCAGGATACGTATTAATTCACATGGTCATGAATGAAAGAAGTTGGCATTTAGTACGCAGTATACCTAAAGTACTAGGATTTATAGGCGGAACCTCTGACCGACCATCACCTATTACAGATAAAGAAGTACAAGCCATACTAAATAAACTAAAACAAGTCGAAAACAAACCAAGACCCAAAACATTATTTGAACCAGGAGAAACTATAAGAGTTAATGACGGACCATTTTTAGATTTTAACGGAATTGTAGAAGAAGTTGATTACGAAAAAAATAGACTAAAAGTTTCAGTATCAATTTTTGGAAGATCTACCCCTATAGAATTAGATTTCAACCAAGTAAAAAAAAATTAAATAATACTTTTTTATATTGCATGAATTCCATTTATTAATATTACAAAACCAATATGATGTGTAATTTTAATAAATAATTTTATCATTTTAAAATAATATATTAAAATTTTTTTATAATAATTAAAGAGATATAAAATCATGTCAAAAAAAATACAAGGATATATAAAATTACAAGTTGCTTCTGGAATGGCTAATCCTAGTCCTCCAATTGGCCCAGCTCTAGGACAAAAAGGAGTTAACATTATGGAATTTTGTAAAGCTTTTAATGAATATACAAAAAACTTAGAAAAAGGATTACCAATTCCTACTGTTATAACCGTTTATGCAGATAAATCATTCACCTTTATTACAAAATCACCTCCAGCATCTATTCTATTAAAAAAATTCGCTGGAATTGAAAAAGGATCTCCTAAACCTAATAAAGAAAAAATAGGATCAATTACTATGACAAAGATTTTAGAAATTGTAAAAATAAAAAAACTAGATATGACAGGAGCAAATACAGAAAACTCTAAAAATTCAATTATAGGAACAGCTCGTTCTATTGGCCTAATTATAAAGGAAGAATAAATGAAAAAATTAACAAAAAAAAGAAAAATTTTAACTACCCTAATTAAAAAAAATCACATTTATAGTATTCAAGAAAGTATTATTTTATTAAAGAAAACAACTACTAAAAAATTCATCGAAAGTTTAGATGTATCTATAAATTTAGGAATTAATCCAAAAAAATCTGATCAAAATATAAGAAATACCACCCTATTACCTCATGGAACTGGAAAAATAAAAAAAGTAGCAGTATTTACTCAAGGTGAAAACGAAAAACTTGCAAAAAACTATGGAGCTGACATAGTTGGACTAGAAGATTTAATAGAACAAATTAAGAATAAAAAAATTTATTTTGACATTGCCATAGCAACACCTGATGTAATGTCATCAGTTGGTAAAATTGGATCTATATTAGGTCCAAGAGGTCTAATGCCTAATCCTAAATTAGGAACAATTACTAATAAACTGAAATATGCAATACAAAACGCCAAATCAGGACAAATATTTTATAAAAATGATAAAAACGGAATTATCCATGCTACTATTGGCAAAATAAATTTTTCAGAAAAAAAAATACAAGAAAACTTACATGCTTTACTTACTTCTCTAAAAAAATCTAAACCGAAACAATCCAAAGGAACATATATTCAAAAAATAGTAATTTCTACTACAATGAGTCCAGGAATCAAAATAGATTTAAGCACTATAAACAATGTATAAGAACAATAGATTTATACTTTACGATAAGTAAAAAACTCTTTATAATAAAATCTTATTTGTGCTAAATTCGATATAAAAATATTATATAAAAAAATATTTTATTTAAAATTCTATATTTAATTTTTAAAATTTAAATAAATTTAATTAAACTTACAACTTAAAAAACAAAAATTTATAAAAATACAATTCACTATATTCTATCTTAAAAACAACAAAAATTCTAGTGGCATTTAAATAAATAAAGGAGAACAAAAAAAATGGCATTAAACATTCAGAAAAAAAAAGAAATTGTCACTAAAATTCACTATATTACTAAAAAATCACTCTCTATAGTTGTTATAAATCCCACAGGAATAAAATCACACGATATCACACGTCTTAGAAAAATAGCCCGAAAACAAAATGTAAAATTAGGAGTATTTAAAAATACTTTATTACATCTAGGAATACAAAAAACACCATTTGAATATTTAAAAAATATAATTGTAGGCCCTACATTAATAGCATATTCTTTAACACATCCTGGAAGTGCTGCTAAATTACTAAAAAATTTCTCTGCATCACAAAACAATACTCACACTAACCTAAAAATTTTAGGAGCAGGTTTTGAAGGAAAAATAATCTTAAAACAAAATATTAATATACTCGCTGATATGCCAACATTTGAAGAAGCAATATATCGTTTTATAATTTTCGTAAAAGAAATTTCTGTAAGAAAATTATTACGTACACTAATATCTATTAAAAATATAAAACAAAACTTCTAATTCTATCAAAATTTTATATTCTATATATATAAACATTACTTCTTAATTTCTTAAGCGTTATTAGGAACAATTATCATGTCTATAACTAAAGAACAAATTTTAGATGCAATATCCAAAATGTCTATTGTGAATGTCATGGATTTAATTTCAGATATGGAAAAAAAATTTAATGTATCATCACAAATACCTATAAATCCAATTTCTACTTCTAAAACTGAAAAAATTGAAGAACAAACAGAATTTTCTGTTATCCTAAAATCCATTGGAAAAAACAAGGTATCAGTAATAAAGGCTGTACGTAGTGCAACAAATTTAGGACTAAAAGAATCAAAAGATTTAGTAGAATCAGCTCCTACTACGATAAAAGATGGAATTACTAAAGAAGCAGCTGAATCTTTACAAAAAATATTAAACGAAGCCGGTGCAGAAGCAGAAATTAAATAACTAAAATGAAAATTATTTAATAATCATAAAATGAAATATATATTTTAGTTTGCTGGTGATCGTAATAAGTCACCAGCCTTTTCAATTTTGAATTTTCACAATGTATATAGCACTACATTAATTATTTCAATTAGTAAAACAAACTCTAAACCAATCTAAACTATTTTAAAAATTACAATTTTTTATACTATTCATAGTTAAAAAAATAAATAAAATTTTATTAATTAACTAAATCGAGAGTCTTATGATTTACTCTTATACCGAAAAAAAAAGAATTCGAAAAAATTTTGGAAAACGTCCAAAAATATTAGACATACCTTATCTTCTTGCTATTCAACTTGACTCATTTAAAAAATTTATTAAATATGATCCAAATGGAAAAATAGGATTAGAAGCAGCATTTAGATCTATCTTTCCAATTAGAAGTTACAATGGAAATTCAGAACTACAATATATCCGTTATAATTTAGGAAATACTGTTTTTGATGTACAAGAATGTCAAACTCGAGGAATTACTTATTCTTCTCCATTACGAGTAAAATTACGCTTAATAATTTATGCCAAAGACACATCGGAAATTACTATTAAAGACATAAAAGAACAAGAAGTATATATGGGAGAAATTCCTTTAATGACTGCTAATGGAACTTTTATAATTAATGGTACAGAAAGAGTAGTTGTTTCACAGTTACACAGAAGTCCTGGAGTTTTCTTCGATAGTGATAAAGGAAAAAATCATTCTTCTGGAAAAATTTTATACAATGCTAGAATTATTCCATACAGAGGATCATGGTTAGATTTCGAATTCGATCCAAAAGATAATTTATTCTTTCGAATTGATAGACGAAGAAAACTACCCATAAGTATTATTTTAAAAGCTTTAAATTATAATACAGAAGAAATTTTAGATATATTTTTTAAAAAAAATGTTTTTGTATTTTTAAAAAACGAAGTTTTAATGAAACTAATACCCAATAGATTAAGAGGTGAAACTGCGTCCTTCGATATACGTATAAATAATGTAACATACATAAAAAAAGGACAACGAATCACAGCAAGACATATAAATGCACTAAAAGAAAAAAACATTAATACTATTAAAGTCCCACTAGAATATCTAGTAGGAAAAATATCAGCTAAAAATTATATAGATAAAAATACTCAAGAAATTATTGTAGCAGCTAATGCAAAATTAAGTATCAATATTCTATTAAAATTAAAAAACAATCAATATCAAGAAATAGAAACAATCTTTACAAATGATTTAGATCACGGACCATATATTTCTGATACGCTCAATATCGATCCAAGTCACGATAAATTAAGTGCATTAGTAGAAATCTATCGCATGATGAGACCGGGTGAACCACCAACACGCGAAGCAGCAGAAAATTTGTTTGAAAACTTATTTTTTATTGAAGAAAGATATGATCTCTCGTCTGTAGGACGTATGAAATTTAATCGTTCACTAAGAAGAAATAACATTTTAGGACCTGGTACATTAAATAAATTAGATATAATTGATGTAATTAAAAAACTAATTGACATAAGAAATGGTTATGGAGAAATAGATGATATAGATCACTTAGGTAATCGTCGTATACGATCCGTAGGAGAAATGACAGAAAATCAATTTAGAATAGGACTTATAAGAGTAGAACGTGCCGTTAAAGATAGATTATCTTTAGGTGATTTAGACATGCTTACACCACAAGATATGATAAACGCAAAACCTATTTCTGCTGCTATAAAAGAATTCTTTGGATCAAGTCAACTATCTCAATTTATGGATCAAAATAATCCTTTATCAGAAATTACACATAAACGTCGTATTTCTGCACTCGGGTTAGGAGGCCTTACTAGAGAAAGAGCTGGATTCGAAGTGCGTGATGTACATCCTACACACTACGGAAGAGTCTGCCCTATAGAAACTCCCGAAGGTCCTAATATTGGATTAATAAATTCTCTGTCAGTATATGCACGAACAAACTCATACGGGTTTTTAGAAACACCATATCGAAAAGTAAAAAATGGAATAGTCACTCAAGAAATTGAATATCTATCTGCTATTGAAGAAGGTAATTTCGTTATTGCACAAGCAAATACAAATCTAGACAATACAGGAGCGTTTATTGACGATTTGATTGTCTGTAGAAATAAAGGAGAATCTAGTCTATTTAAAAATATTCAAATAAATTATATGGATGTATCTACACAACAAATAGTATCAGTAGGAGCATCTTTAATTCCTTTTTTAGAACACGATGATGCTAATAGAGCTTTAATGGGAGCTAATATGCAAAGACAAGCCGTACCAACCTTACGTGCTGATAAACCATTAGTAGGAACAGGAATGGAACGAGCTGTAGCAGTAGATTCCGGAGTTACTGTCATTGCAAAAAGAAGCGGAATAGTTCAATACGTAGATGCTTCTAGAATTATTATAAAATCAGATAGAAATAAAATAAATCATGAAGAAAGCGAAATTGATATTTATAATTTAACAAAATATAAAAGATCAAATCAAAATACATGTATTAATCAAATTCCATGTATTTCTTTAGGAGAAATAGTAAAAAAAGGAGATGTACTAGCTGATGGACCATCAACAGACTTAGGAGAACTAGCATTAGGACAAAATATGAGAGTAGCCTTCATGCCATGGCATGGATATAATTTTGAAGATTCTATTTTGATATCTGAAAAAATTGTACAAAAAGATCATTTTACAACAATTCATATTCAAGAACTATCATGTATTTCTAGAGATACTAAACTAGGAGCTGAAGAAATTACTTCAGATATTCCTAATGTAGGAGAAGCAGCATTATCTAAATTAGACGAATCAGGGATTGTTTACATAGGAGCTGAAGTTAATGGAGGAGACATTTTGGTTGGTAAAGTGACTCCTAAAGGAGAAACGCAACTTACTCCAGAAGAAAAATTACTCAGAGCTATTTTTGGAGAAAAAGCGTCCGATGTCAAAGATTCTTCATTAAGAGTACCAAATGGAGTGTTAGGAACAGTAATTGATGTACAAATATTTACCAGAGATGGAGTGAAAAAAGATAAAAGAGCTCTAGAAATTGAAGAAATGCAACTACAAACAGTAAAAAAAGATTTCACCGAAGAACAAAAAATCTTTGAACAAAATTTATTTCTTCAAGCAAAATCTATACTAATCCATTTAGGAATAAATGTCAAAAACTTAAATACCATATCAGAATTAAAACTACTTAAAATTAATATTAAAAATAAAAATCATCAAAAACAACTCAAACAACTATTTTTACAACACGAAAATTTACAAAAAAAATTCAAGAAAAAGCTAGCAATAAAACACAAAAAAATTACTCAGGGCGATGACTTAGCACCAGGAATATTAAAAATTGTTAAAGTCCACTTAGCAGTAAAAAGACAAATTCAACCAGGTGACAAAATGGCTGGAAGACATGGCAACAAAGGAGTTATCTCAAAGATTAATCCAATAGAAGACATGCCTTATGATCAAAATGGACTTCCTGTAGATATTGTTCTAAATCCATTAGGAGTACCTTCTAGAATGAATATTGGACAAATTTTAGAAACTCATCTTGGTTTAGCATCCAAAGAAATAGGAAATATGATTAATAATATGTTAATAGAGCAAAAATCCATTTCAAAAATCCGAAACTTTATACAAAAAGTTTTTGATACAGGAGATAATATAACTCAAAAAATAAACCTAGATACTTTTTCTAACGAAGAAATACTTTGTTTAGCTAAAAACTTAAAAAATGGACTACCAATTGCTACACCTGTTTTTGATGGAGTTAAAGAAAATGAAATCAAAGAATTATTAAAATTAGCAAATTTACCTTCGTCTGGACAAATAAATCTGTTTGATGGCAGAACTGGAGAAAAATTCGAAAGACCAGTAACTGTAGGTTATATGTATATGCTTAAATTAAATCATTTAGTAGACGATAAAATGCATGCTAGGTCTACAGGATCATATAGTTTAGTCACACAACAACCATTAGGAGGTAAAGCACAATTTGGAGGACAACGTTTTGGAGAAATGGAAGTGTGGGCGTTAGAAGCGTATGGAGCAGCACATACCTTACAAGAAATGTTGACAGTAAAATCAGATGATGTAAATGGAAGAACTAAGATGTACAAAAATATAGTTGACGGGAATTATAAGATGGAACCAGGAATGCCAGAATCATTTAATGTATTACTAAAAGAAATTAGATCACTAGCTATTAATATAGAATTGGAAAACGAAAACTAATAAAACTCAAAAACTTATTAAAAATTTTATATTTACTAACTTTGCCTTATTTTTAAATATTCAATCTAGCAGGTCATAGATTCGTGAAAGATTTATTAAAAAATTTTAAATTACAAACCAAAAATGATGAATTTGAAGCAATAAAAATTGCACTAGCTTCACCTGACATGATCCGATCATGGTCTTTTGGAGAAGTTAAAAAACCAGAAACTATAAATTATCGTACGTTTAAACCAGAACGAGATGGATTATTTTGTGCACGTATATTTGGACCAATAAAAGATTATGAATGTCTATGTGGAAAATATAAACGTCTCAAACATCGTGGAGTAATTTGTGAAAAATGCGGTGTAGAAGTCACACAAAGTAAAGTTCGTAGAGAAAGAATGGGACATATTGAATTAGCAACACCTATTGCACACATATGGTTTTTAAAATCATTACCATCAAGAATTGGATTATTATTGGACATGCCATTAAGAGATATAGAAAGAGTGTTATATTTTGAATCCTATGTAATAACTAATCCAGGACTTACAAATTTAGAAAAAAATCAAGTACTTAGCGAAGAACAATATTTAGACTTGATAGAAAAGTTTGGAGATGAATTCAATGCTCAAATGGGTGCAGAAGCCATACAATCATTACTAAGTAATATGAACTTATTACAGGAATGCAATCAATTAAAAAAATTACTTAAAAAAAATAATTCAGAAACTAAAAGAAAAAAATTTACAAAACGCATTAAATTGTTAGAATCTTTTATTAATTCAGGAAACAAACCAGAATGGATGATTTTAACAGTACTTCCTATTTTACCTCCAGATTTAAGACCATTAGTTCCTTTAGATGGAGGGCGTTTTGCTACATCTGATCTTAATGATCTATATCGACGCGTAATTAACAGAAATAATAGATTAAAAAGACTTTTAGAATTATCAGCACCTGATATTATTGTAAGAAACGAAAAAAGAATGCTACAAGAAGCAATAGATGCTCTTTTAGATAATGGAAGACGAGGAAGAGCCATAACCGGTTCAAATAAAAGACCTTTAAAATCTTTAGCTGATATGATAAAAGGAAAACAAGGTCGATTTAGACAAAATTTATTAGGTAAAAGAGTAGATTATTCTGGAAGATCAGTTATTACAGTTGGTCCATATTTACAATTACATCAATGTGGGCTTCCAAAAAAAATGGCTCTAGAACTATTTAAACCATTTATTTATGGAAAATTAGAAAAAAAAGGACTAGCAACTACCATAAAATCTGCTAAAAAAATGGTAGAAAGAGAAGAACCTATTGTATGGGATATTCTAGATGAAGTAATTCAAAAACATCCTGTATTGCTAAATCGAGCTCCTACTTTACATCGATTAGGTATTCAAGCATTTCAACCCATTTTAATTGAAGGAAAAGCTATTCAATTACATCCTCTAGTTTGTGCCGCATACAATGCAGATTTTGACGGTGATCAAATGGCTGTACATGTTCCACTAACTAAAGAAGCTCAAAATGAAGCAAAATCACTTATGATGTCAACAAATAATATTTTATCTCCTGCTAACGGAGAACCTATTATTGTTCCTTCGCAAGATGTAGTATTAGGTTTATATTATATGACCAGAAAAAAAATAAATGCTAAGGGTGAAGGAATGATTTTGACTAATCCAAAGGAAGCTGAAAAAATTTACAATATGGGATTTGCCGAATTACATGCCTCAGTAAAAATAAAAATTACCCAATACATTAAAATTGATGAAAAAAAATTTCAAAAATTTACTAAAATAGAAAATACTACCATAGGTAGAGCAATACTATGGATGATCGTTCCAAAAGGATTGCCTTTTTCGATGGTTAATCAAATATTAAGAAAAAAATCCATTTCAGAACTTCTTAATACTTGTTACAGAATATTAGGATTAAAATCTACAGTGTACTTAGCGGATCAAATTATGTATACCGGTTTTGCTTATGCTGCACAGTCAGGTTCATCTGTAGGTATTGATGATATGGAAATACCCAAAGAAAAATCAGAAATTATTACTGAAACTGAAATAGAAGTATCAGAAATACAAGAACAATTTCAATCTGGACTCGTAACATCAGGAGAAAGATACAACAAAGTTATTGATATTTGGGCTGCAGCTAACGAAAGAATTTCAACATCTATGATGAAAAATCTCTCTACAGAACTTATAAAAAATAAACATGGTAATCAAGAAAAACAAATTTCTTTTAATAGCATATTCATGATGGCTGATTCAGGTGCCAGAGGATCAGCAGCACAAATTAGACAATTAGCTGGAATGAGAGGTTTAATGGCTAAACCAGACGGATCAATTATAGAAACTCCCATTACTGCAAACTTTAGAGAAGGTTTAAATATACTACAATACTTTATTTCTACACACGGTGCTAGAAAAGGATTAGCAGATACAGCATTAAAAACTGCTAACTCTGGATATTTAACACGTAGATTAGTAGACGTTGCACAAGATTTAGTAGTAACAGAACATGATTGTCTTACCCAAGAAGGCATAATTATGACATCTGTAATAGAAGGAGGAGATATAAAAGAACCGCTGCGAGAAAAAGTTCTTGGAAGAGTAACAGCAGAAAATATTATACAACCCCATTCTAAAAATATATTAATACCCAGAAATACACTATTAAACGAACAATGGTGTAAAATTCTAGAAAAAAATTCCATAGACAATATAAAAGTAAGATCTGTAGTCAATTGTAATACTCATTTTGGTGTATGTGCTAATTGCTACGGAAGAGATCTTGCAAGAGGCAAACTAGTAAGTAAAGGAGAAGCTATTGGAGTAATAGCAGCACAATCTATAGGAGAACCAGGAACACAACTAACTATGAGAACATTTCACATAGGAGGAGCAGCTTCCCGAGCAGCAGCAGAATCTAATATACAAGTCAAAAACTCTGGAATAATTAAACTACAAAACGAAAAATCTGTAATCAATTCTGATGGAAAAATAGTAATAACATCACGAAATGTAGAACTAAAAATTCTTGATGAATTTAATCGAACTAAAGAAAGTTACAAAATACCATACGGAGCTATAATAGCAAAACAAGATAAAGAAACAGTACACTCAGGAGACATAATAGCAAAATGGGATCCACATACTATACCAGTTATTTCAGAGGTAACAGGATATATCAAATTTGTTGACATGATTGATGGACAAAGTATAACAAAACAAACAGATGAACTAACAGGATTAACTTCTATAGTTGTTTTAGATACATCAGAAAGAACTATTTTAGGAAAAGATCTGAGACCAGCATTAAAAATTATTGATAAAAATGGCAACAAAGTATTAATTTCAGGAACTGATATGCCAGCTCAATATTTTTTACCTGGAAAGTCTATTGTTCAAGTCAATAATACTAGTAAAATACGTTCCGGAGATACATTAGCTAGAATACCTCAAGAATCCGGAGGAACAAAAGATATTACAGGTGGATTACCAAGAGTAGCCGATTTATTTGAAGCAAGAAAACCTAAAGAATTGGCTATTTTAGCAGAAATTAGTGGATTTATCTCTTTTGGTAAAGAAACCAAAGGAAAACGAAGATTAATCATTAATTCATACAGTAAAAACCATCCTCCATATGAAGAAATGATTCCTAAATGGAGACAATTAAATGTCTTTGAAGGAGAACGAGTAGAAAAAGGAGACGTAATCTCTGACGGTCCAGAATCTCCACACGATATCTTAAGATTAAGAGGTGTTCAAGCAGTTACTAAATATATCATCAATGAAGTGCAAGAAGTTTATCGCTTACAAGGAGTTAAAATTAATGATAAACACATCGAAATTATAGTCAGACAAATGTTAAGAAAAGCTACAATCACTAAATCAGGACAATCAGAATTTTTAGAAGGAGAACAAGTCGAATATTCTAGAATAAAAATATCTAATCACAATCTTAAAAATAACGGAAAAGAACTAGCAACTTTTTCTCGAAACTTATTAGGAATTACAAAAGCATCACTAGCGACAGAATCATTTATTTCTGCAGCATCTTTCCAAGAAACTACTAGAGTATTAACTGAATCATCAGTTGCTGGTAAAAAAGATGAACTAAGAGGTTTAAAAGAAAATGTAATTGTAGGTCGTTTAATTCCAGCCGGTACAGGATATACTTATCACAATAAAAGATTAAAAAACAAAAAACTAAACAATAAACAAGAAAAAAACACTCATGCTTCCATTAGTGCTGAAGAAGCGTCAGCAAATTTATCAGAATTATTAAATTCAACATTATAATAAAAATTACAAATAAACATTTGCTATTTGTTAACAAATGTTTATTTGTATTTGAAATATAACACATCACACAAAAAAAATATTGAACAAAATAGATATTTTAATTTCATATTATTTATAAAAAACAAATTTACTAATATCAAAGAAAATATTTATAATACAATTATTTAAAAAAAATATATCAATACATTTACTCAAAATTAAAAATTTACATGAACTATTTTAATAACTAGATACATATATTTTTCAAAAATTTAAAAAATAAAGTATAAAATTTTACAATAAAAATATATGATATATATTTATACATAAGCAAAAATAAAAAATTAGTATTTTCATATAATATTAATTTTATATGAAAAGGATACAATTTAAAAAACGGGGAAAATATGAATAAATCAGAGTTAATTAACATAATTTCTGAAAAAAGTAACTTATCTAAAGTTAAAACCAAAAACATACTAGAAACTATACTAAAAGAAATTATATTCTCTCTAAAAAATGGAAATCCTGTACAACTAGTTGGTTTTGGTACTTTTAAAGTAAACAAAAGAGCTGCTAGAATCGGAAGAAATCCACAAACTGGACAAACTATTCACATATCAGCTACAAAAACACCAGTGTTTATTTCAGGAAAAACTTTAAAAACTGCAATTAAAAAAGTTTAAATCATGAATACTCATACATATAGGAAGTACAAAAAATACTTCTTATATTATTTTATTTTAATATAAATCACATAATATACTTTACACTTTATACTTTATACTTCATATAATTCCATATAAATAAAAATATGATACAAAATACAAAACAAATTAAAAATGCACTAATCAGTATTTCTAATACTACAGGAATAATAGATTTTGCTAAATCTCTAGTTTCTAAAAATATAAAATTGTTTGCTACTTCTGGAACAGCAAAATTACTAAAAAAAAATAATATTAATGTTATAAAAATTGCTCATTATACTCAATGTCCAGAAATCATGAATAGTAGAATTAAAACCTTACATCATAAAATATACGCTAGTATATTAGCACAACCAGAAAAAGATAAAAAAATAATAAAAAAAAATAATATCATCTTAATGGATATGATAATAGTGAATTTCTATCCATTTAGCACCAACTTACAAAATAAAAATTTAATTTTTAAAAACGCTATGGAAAACATTGATATTG
Organism: Buchnera aphidicola (Chaetogeoica yunlongensis); assembly: GCA_039829965.1. Lineage (NCBI taxonomy): Bacteria > Pseudomonadati > Pseudomonadota > Gammaproteobacteria > Enterobacterales > Erwiniaceae > Buchnera > Buchnera aphidicola. Next base: position 35,282 of record CP139909.1, on the reverse strand, counting down.
GAGGACCTTCAATGGTAAGAGCGGCTGCAAAAAATTATAAAAACGTACTTGTAATAGTTAAACCAAAATTATATTCATTTATTGTACAAGAGATGACAAAAAATAATAACATTATTACCAATAAAACTAAACTAAACTTTGCAACTATAGCGCTAAAATACGTCATGCATTATGATGAAAAAATTTATCACTACTTCAAAAAAAAAAACAATACAACTTCGATAAATCCATTTCAAAAAACACTTCCAACTCACTTAACCCTTCAACTTATAAAAAAACAAGACCTATATTACGGAGAAAATAAATTAGAACAAGCTGCATGGTATACTACAGATCAAAATAAAAATTATGGAAAATTAAATATTCAACAACTACAAGGAAAAACTTTATCATACAATAATTTATTAGATATTTATTCATCACTGTCATGTATTCAAGAATTTAAAGAATTCACTTGCGTTATATTAAAACATGGAAATCCATGTGGTATTTCAACATCCTCAAATAACTATAACGCATATTTATTAGCTTATGAGACAGATCCAATTTCAGCTTTTGGAGGTACTATTGCATTTAATACTATATTAGACGAAAAAACCACTCAAACTATTCTAGAAAAACAGTTTTTAGAAATAATTTTAGCACCTGAATTTACACATGAAGCAAAAAAAGCTCTTAATAAAAAACCAAATTTACGAGTTATACAATACTTAAAAAATTATAATTACTCATATTATCACATAGACATAAAATCCATATATGGAGATTTCTTAATTCAAAACAATATACAAAATACTATAAAGACAAAAAAATGGAAAATTGTTAGTAAAAAAATTCCCACTTTAAAAGAAATTCACGATGCTAAATTTGCTTTAAAAGTAGTAAAACACTTAAAATCTAATGCTGTTGTATTTGTTAAAAATAAAACTACTATTACTATAGGATCAGGACAAACTAGTAGAATCGATGCAATAAAAATCGCAATTAATAAAACTAATAATAGCCTTTCATTAAAAAATACAATATTAGCTTCAGATGCTTTTTTTCCTTTTAAAGATAGCATCGAATTAATATCTAACAAAAAAATATCGTGTATTATTCAACCTGGTGGATCTATTCAGGATAAAAAAATAATACACTCCGTGAATCAACATAAAATTTCTATGATATTTACTAAATCAAGATATTTTAAACACTAATAAAAAAACACCTAAAAATACAATTTTAAATAAATATTATATAAATAAATCTAACAATTATTCTTTCCAAAAAAATGGAATTAATAAAACTAATAAAGCAAATAGTTCTAATCTTCCAAACAACATCGTAAAAATTAATATCCATTTAGAAAATATATTTGATAACATATAATTATCTGAAGCTAAACCAAAACCAATTCCTAAATTACTTAATGTAGATAACACAGCTGAAAAAGAAGAAAATAAGTCACATCCAGATAATACAAGAAGCAACGTACTAACTAAAAATATCACAAAATAAAAAAAAAACATAATACCGAACCTAAAAAACGAGTAGATATAATTTCATTATTAATTTTAACATTATATAAAGTGTATGGATTTACTAAATAATTTAACTTATAAGAAGATTTCTTAAAAGACAATAAAAAACGAATTATTTTAAAACCACCACTAATGGAACCAGAACATCCACCTATAAACACAAAAAAAAATAATAATATAAAAACATTTTCAGGCCAATTTAATATGCTAATTATAGAAAAACCAGCAGTGGTAAACCAGGAAAAAAGTTGAAAAAAAGAATTAAATATAAAATTTTCAGATACAATCATAGAATTAAATAATAAAAAAATAGACAAACATAATAAAAACAACTGAAAAATTATAAAAACTCGACATTCTAAATCACTCCAATATATGAAAATACTTCTTCCACTTAAAAATAAAAAATGTAATGAATAATTAAGAGATGATAAAAATAAAAAAAAATAAACTACAAAGTTAATTTTCAAACTATGAAAATAACTAATACTAGCATCATGAGTAGAAAATCCTCCTACAGACACTGTAGAAAAACTATGACTAACAGCATCAAAAAAAGACATTCCTGATATCCATAAAGATATAGTACAAATAATAGTTAAAAAAATATATATGAATAAAAATTTCTTTGAAATTTCTGAAGTTTTAATAGATATAACTTGATTTTTTTGGATAATATGTAACATTTTAAAACGATATAATTGTGCTCCTTTAAAATTTAAAAGAGGACAAACAATTACTGCTAACGATATAATTCCAATACCACCCAACCACTGTAACATTTGCCGATAAAATAAAATTGATTTAGGTAAATAATCTAAACCAACAAGAATAGTAGCTCCAGTAGTAGTAAATCCAGAAAAAGACTCAAAAAAAGCATCAGTTATGGACAAATTTAATACTTTTGAAAATAAAAATGGAAGAGCTCCTAAACTTCCTAAAACTATCCAAAATAATACTGATAATAATAAATTCGCACTATTATTCAATTCTACTTTTTTGTTTTTATTTGGTAACCATAATACAAAACCAATACTAAAGATAATCAAAAATGCCAAAAAAAACGGTCGTATCGAATTATCAATATACATTAAAGAAATTATTATAGGAATAATCATAGTAATAGAAAATAAAATAACAAAAATTCCTATAATACGAAAAATATTACGATAATACATATACTTTTAACTCCATTAAAATATAAAACTCATTTTTTTTCATCTTTTTAAAGTGTATGTTAAAATCTATAAATATTTTACTTAATACAAAAATTCTATATTTTTACTAAAATATTTTATAAAAATTAATTTATTTTCAATATATAAAAATAAAAGATTTATTTATTTAAAAACAAACAAATAAAAAAATTATACAAGAAAAACGATACTTATATATAAAGCATCGTTTTTTATTATTTTTATATATTATATTTTATTTTTAAATTGCGATTTACTATAACAATACCTAAGAATTTTCGCTGCTTCAATCATATTCTTTAAAGAATCACTAGTTTCTTTCCATGTTCTTGTTTTTAAACCACAATCAGGATTGATCCATAGACGCTCAATAGGTATATACTTCATAGCCTGTTTTAATAAAAATAAAATTGAATTAACTTGAGGTATATTAGGAGAATGAATATCATACACACCAGGGCCAATGTCATTTGGATATCTGAATTTTTTAAAAAATTCTAATAATTCCATATCAGAACGTGAAGTTTCAATAGTAATTACATCAACATCCAATAATGAAATCGCATCCATAATATCGTTAAATTCACAATAACACATATGAGTATGAATTTGAGTAGAATTATCAATACCAAAATAACATAATTTAAATGAATTCACTGCCCAAGATAAATATTTATTCCAAAACTGTAATCGAAGTGGTAATCCTTCTCTTAATGCAGGTTCGTCAATTTGAATAATTTTTATACCAGATCTTTCTAGATCTAAAACTTCTTCACGTAAAGCTAATGCTATTTGCTTAGAAATAATTTCATAAGATAAATCTTCTCTACAAAAAGACCATAATAAAATTGTTACCGGTCCAGTTAACATTCCTTTTACAGGTTTTGCAGTTAAAGATTGAGCATATTTAATCCAATAAACACTAATAGGCCTAATTCGGCTAATATCACCAATAATTATTGGAGGCTTTACACATCTTGATCCATAACTTTGAACCCATCCATTATTGGTAAAAGCAAAACCATCTAAATGTTCACCAAAATATTCAACCATATCACTACGTTCAAATTCTCCATGTACTAATACATCAATTCCTAACTCTTCTTGTCTAGAAATAGCATCTTTTATATATTCTAAAATCTTAAATTCATATTGATTTTTAGTTATAATCCTATTTTTAAAATCTCGACGAACTGTTCTAATTGATTTAGTTTGAGGAAATGAACCAATAGTAGTAGTAGGCAAAATAGGTAAATTTAAACATTTTTTTTGTTTTTTTACTCTCGTAGAAAAGACTTCTTTTCTTTCTAAATCATAAGATGAAATTAATTCAACATTTTTTTGAACATTATAATTGTTTACTAAAATAGATTTTTTTCGAGAATAAATACATTGACTCCAATACTTAATTTCTTCTGTAGGAATGTCACTATTACTATTTAATGCATCACATAACAATTTCAATTCATGACATTTTTGTAATGCAAACGATAACCAATTCTTTATTTCTAAACAAATACTTTTTTCAATTTGAACATCAATAGGAACATGTAATAAAGAACAAGAACTTCCAATCCATAAAAAACTATGAATTTTAGAAAATGATTTTAATTTGTTAAACCAAAAAATTAAATCAGATTTCCAAATATTTCTTCCATTTATTATCCCGAAAGATATTAACCATTTTTCAGGAACAATAGAATGCAAAGAATTTAAATCATAATTACCATAAATCAAATCTAAATGTATACCCTGAATAGGTAAATTCAAAATGACAGAAAAATTATGTTGTACATCTCCAAAATATGTAGTTAATAATATTTTACTATATCCATATAAACTATCATACGCATAGAAAAAAGCATTCTTCCATTTTGTTGGCAAATCCAAAGTTAAAATAGGTTCATCAATTTGTACCCAAGGAATTTTTCTATTATGAAATTCTAATAAAATATTCTGATATATAGGAATTATATCTTTTAAACAATCTAATCGATCAAATAATTTTCCTTTTACTTTACCTAACCATAAATAAGTTAATGGACCTAAAATCACTGGTTTAACCATATATCCTAATGATAATGCTTCATCCACTTCATCCAATATTTGTTTCCATAAGAAATAAAATTTAGAATCTAGACTGAATTCAGGAACAATATAATGATAATTAGTATTAAACCACTTAGTCATTTCTGAAGCTGATATAGATGTTCCAGATATTTCTGAACCACGAGCAATACGAAATAAAGTATCTAATGTTACTGAATTATCACTATTTCTATGTCTCTTGGGTATATTTCCTAATGTTAAACTCATACCCAATACATGATCATACCATGCAAAATCACCAACAGATACAAAATTAATTCCTGATTCTACCTGTTGTTGCCAGTGTCTTCTTCTCAACATAGTTCCCACTGATAACAGCTCTTCTACAGAAATTTTTTTAGACCAATATTTTTCCTGAGCTATTTTTAATTCTCTAAATAATCCAATTCTTGGAAAACCTAATATATGATTTTTAATCATTGTGACATAAATCCTACATAAAATAATTTATCATTCAACATCAATAATTACATAATTTAACCTATTCAACAACAAATTAAATTTTTTTATATGTAAAAAAATATATATACAAAATCAATATTAATTAAAAATAATTCACTTATTCAAACTATAAACATCATTTAAATATTCTGCAACAGAATCATGTTTATTACTCCCAATTATTTCTAAATTAGGAAGAGAATTTTTTAAAATATCACATCCGTTATACACAATACAACCCTTTCCAGAAATCTCTAACATTTCCTTATCATTTTCTCCATCACCAAATGAAATACAATCTTTTAACGTCAATCCTAATATGTTTGTTATATATTTTAATGCATATCCTTTAGAAACAAATTTTGACATCACTTCTAAACATACTTGAGAAGAAAAGCTTAAACTTAAAAAATCATTCCAATTATTTAAAATATCCTTTCTAATAAATAATAATTTATCTAAATTTTTACATACAAAAAATATTTTGCTAACATTTTTTTTAGATAAATGTTTTAACTCTAATTTTTTACTTCTAAACGAAGATAAAAAATATGATAAAGGTACTTTATAATTTTCCTTATTGATATACCAATTTTCATGCGTATATAATTGAATAGAAACTTCTTTATCTAAAAAATATTTATTAATTATACCTTGAACTATTTTACTATCTATATCACAGCTATATATTAATTTATTTTTTAAATTATAAATTCTAGCTCCATTTGAAGTAATCAAAAAACATGAAATATTTAAATTATTTTTAATTTTAATAGCTTCTTTATAATGACGACCTGTAGAAATAACAAAATAAATACCTTTATTTACCAATTTACGAATGATTCTTTTAGTATATTCAGTTAAATTAAATTCAGGTGATAATAGTGTTCCATCTAAATCCGATACAACAATATAAAACATAAGTAAATTCTCAAATATAATATACAATACATAAATATTTTTTCAATAATATTTGCTATCATAAACTAAAATTATTTTAAAAATAAATTTAAATTATAAAATATTTTATAAAAAACAATTTGTTAATATTCATAACTAATTCGTCTATTAAAAATATAAAATAATGATAATTTATAAAACATAAATTTTACAAACTACATCATCTTTAATAAAATATACACAAATATAATACAACAGTCCAAAAAAAATAACATAAAAATTTTTAGGAACTAAAATTATGAATCATGACACTATTCTCAATATAATAATTCTAGCAGCTGGACAAGGAACAAGAATGAACTTTAATTATCCAAAACTACTACATTTATTAGGAGGAAAACCAATTCTTCAACACGTAATAGACTTAGCAAACTCTCTTCATCCAAATAATGTTACTGTAATTTACAATGAAAAATATGAACAATTTAATATTATTAAACAAAATAGTAATATTATCTGGATAAAACAAAAAAAAATACTAGGCACTGGTTATGCTATAAAACAAGTTATTAATAATTATAATGATTACGAAAATATACTCATTCTATACGGTGATGTTCCATTAATATCAAAAAAATCTATAAAAAAAATGTTAACTAAAAAAAAACAATCTAGTATTACATTGTTAACTGCAAAACTAAAAATTCCAAACGAATATGGTAGGATAATCAGAAAAAATAAAAAAATTATAAAAATAATAGAATATAAAGATGCAACTAAAAATCAACTTAACATAAAAGAAATAAATTCAGGAGTATTTGTCATCTCTTCAGAAAACTTAAAAAAATGGATAATAAAAATAAATGCTAATAATAACCAAAAAGAATTTTATATAACAGATGTTATAAAATTAGCCAACAAAGAAAATTATATAATTAATTCAGTCCATCCTATAGATAACAATGAAATACAAGGAATAAATAACCTTTTACAATTATACTATGCAGAAAAAACGTATCAAAAAAAACAAGCCAAAAAACTATTACTTTCTGGAGTTAAAATTAATAATATATCTAACTTTAGTTTAAGAGGTACTCTGAAACACGGAACTAATATAGAAATCGATAATGAAGTAATTTTAGAAGGAACAGTTCAAATAGGAAATTCAGTAAAAATTGAATCTGGATGCATTATAAAAAATAGTATTATTGGAGATTATTGTCATATAAAATCTTATACAATTATTGAAAAAACAATCATTTCTAATCATTGTATTGCAGGACCATTTTCTCATCTTCAAAATGGAACTATATTAAAAAATAACACACATATAGGAAATTTTGTAGAAATAAAACAAACAATTATAGGAAATAATTCTAAAGCAAAACATTTTAGTTATATTGGAAACACAACCATGGGAAAAAATGTAAATATAGGAGCAGGAACAATAACTTGTAATTATAATGGAAAAGAAAAATTAAATACTATTATAGGTGATGATGTATTTATAGGATCTAATACACAATTAATTGCACCTATCAACATCGAAAAAAAAACAATTATTGCGGCAGGAACTACAGTACTAAAAAGTGTTAACGAATCAAGTTTAGTTTATAATAAAAAAAAACAAATAAATAAAAAAATTTAAAAATTTTAACTTTAAAATTAAGAGATTAACATTAAAATGTGTGGAATAATTGCTGGAATCTCACAAAAAAATATCATAAATATTCTTATAAAGGGTATGAGAAAATTAGAATATAGAGGATATGATTCTTCTGGATTAGCAATTTTAAACAAAAAAAATAAAATAATACGCTTTAGATCCACAGGACCAGTAAAAAATATAATTTATTTAATAAAAAATAAAAAAAATCTAATAGGAAAAATAGGAATTGCTCACACTAGATGGGCAACACACGGTATTTCTTCAAAAAAAAATGCACATCCACATGTTTCTAAAAATATTTCAATTGTACATAATGGAACAATTGAAAATTATAAAAATATAAAAACTAAACTAAAAAAACTCGGATACATATTTACATCAGATACAGATACAGAAGTAATTGCTCATTTAATTCATTACAAACAAAAAAAATATAAAAAAAATTTATTACACATTATTAAAAAAATTAAACAAATTCTAATAGGTAACTATAGTATAGTAATTATGGATTGTCACAATCCAAATACCTTATTTGCACTTAAATCTGGAAGTCCTTTACTCATTGGATTAGGAAACCAAGAAAACTTTATAGCTTCTGATCAACTATCTTTAATTACTATAACAAGTAACTTTATTAATTTATATGAAGGTGACATTGCAATACTAACTTACAATAAAGTTACTATTTTTGATAAAAATGACTGTTTAACACAAAGAAATACAATAACATCTAATCTTAAACTAAATTCTATAACAAAAGGAAATTTCCAACATTACATGCAAAAAGAAATATATGAACAACCTACTATAATTAAAAACATTATTCAAAATAGAATAACTAAAAACAAAAAAATAATTTTTGAAGAATTAAAAAATGATTTTTATATATTACTACCGAAAATCGAACATATAAACATAATAGCCTGTGGAACATCTTACAATGCTGGAATGATATCAAAATACTGGTTTGAATCATTATCTAAAATATCTTGTGATGTAGAAATAGCTTCTGAATTTTGTTATAGAGAATTTGTGGTAAAAAAAAATAGCTTATTGTTAATTCTATCGCAATCAGGAGAAACAGCAGATTTAATTACAGCATTAAAAATATCAAAACAACACAAATATTTAGGATCTCTAGTAATATGTAATTCTGAAAATTCTTCTTTAGTCAATGAATCTGATTTTTTTATATTAACACATGCTGGTATAGAAATTAGCGTAGCTTCTACAAAATCATTTACTAGTCAACTTACTATTTTACTTATGATAACAGCTAAAATTAGCAGTATAAAAACAAATAATGATAATTTAGAAACAAAAATATCAAATATACTTACTAAACTTCCAGAGAATATTTCAAAAATATTAAAATGCGACCATGTAATTCAAAAAATAGCTACTAAGCTATTTCGAAAAAAAAATATAATTTTTATAGGTAGAGGAAACCATTATCCACTAGCTATGGAAGGAGCATTAAAATTAAAGGAAATTTCATATATTCATGCAGAAGCATATTCAGCTGGAGAATTAAAACACGGACCATTAGCTTTAATTAATTCTTCTACTCCGGTAATTGTTATAGCTCCAAATGATCATTTAATAAATAAAGTTAAAATAAATATTTCAGAAATAAATAGTAGAAAAGGAATATTATATATCTTTTCAGATTATTGTGCTAAATTCGACAATAATTGTGCTAACATTACACGCTTACCGTGTGAAAAAATGCTATTTTCTCCCATTATTTATTCTATTCCATTACAACTGCTAGCATATTATATTGCCGTAATGAAAAGAAAAAACATAGATCAGCCAAAAAATTTAGCAAAATCAGTTACAGTGGAATAAACCACATACAATATAAATTTTATTAAAAATATTAAATTATAAAATAGCTATTATTATAATAGCTTAAACAACTTAATATTTAAAATTAAGTTTCTATAGCTACTCTTAATTTTTTCATTGCATTTTTTTCTAATTGACGAACCCTTTCTGCAGATATACCATAATTATTTGCAATTTCTCGTAAAGTTACCTTATGATTATTTTTATCTAACCATCTAGCATGAATAATGTAACGACTACGTTCATCTAAACTAGATAAAGCGTTAGTCAATTTATCAGTAGCATGCGCTTCCCAATTATCTTCTTCTAATTCGCTTGCAAAATTAGAAAAATCATCTTTTAAATATGAAATAGTATGATGTATAAACTTATTTTCTCCACGATACTCTTCATGAATATTGTTTATTGTTATGTCCTGAGCAGACATACGAGATTCCATTTCTCTCACTTCTTCTTTTTTCACACCTAATTCTCTAGCTACTAATTCTACTTCATAATCATTAAACCAACCCAATCTTTTTTTGGTTTTTCTAAGATTAAAAAACAATTTTCTCTGAGATTTAGTAGTTGCAACCTTAACAATACGCCAATTTCGTAATACATATTCATGTATTTCAGACTTTATCCAATGCACAGCAAATGAAACCAAACGAACTCCCATGTTTGGATTAAATCTTCTTACTGATTTCATCAATCCAATATTTCCTTCTTGAATTAAATCTGCTTGTAATAATCCATATCCTGAATAATTTCTAGAAACATGAATTACAAATCTTAAATGAGATAAAATCAATTTTTTTGCAGAATGTAAATCACCATGATAATATAATTTTTTAGCAAGACATTTTTCTTCGTTAAGAGACAACATAGGCCAAGAATTAGCTACTCTGATATATGAATCTAAGTTACCTATCGATACTACAGGTAAAGTTTTAATTGCTTTAATCATTTAAAAACTCAATATAATGCAAAATTTTATTCATAATAAATTTATTTCTAAATCAATATCATACTTTAAAAAATATAAAATTCCAATCTATATTTATCTATAAATGATTGTACAATTTAAAATAAAATAAAAAACTAATATAAAAAAATCAAAAAAATTATTTTACTATACCATTGTCAAAAATAGCATTAACAAAATTTTCGCTATTAAAAATCTGAATATCATCACTATTTTCACCAAAACTAATATATCTAATAGGTATTGATAATTTCTTTGCGATAGAAAATAGTATTCCTCCTTTTGCAGTTCCATCTAATTTTGTAATAACCAATCCAGTAATATTTAAAACCTCATTAAATATCTCTGCCTGTCTTATTGAATTTTGACCAATACAAGCATCTAATACTAACATAATCTCGTTTGGAAGAGAACAATCTACTTTACGTATGACTGATTTTATCTTATTTAATTCTTTCATTAAATTACATTTATTATGCATTCTACCTGCTGTATCAATCATTAAAATATCAATTTCATTACATTTAGCAGATACTAAAGCATCATAAACTACTGAAGCTGGATCAGATCCAGGCGCTCTGCATATTACTGGAATAGAATTTTTATCTCCAAAAAATTTTAACTGATCAATAGCAGCAGCTCTAAAAGTATCAGCTGCCACTAACATTACAGATTTTCCATTCTTTTTATATTGTTCAGACAGTTTACCTATTATAGAAGTCTTTCCCACTCCATTTATACCTACAACAAAAATAATAAATAATTTTTTATGGTTAAAATTCAATGGCTGTTCTACTTTATATAAAATATTTCTCATAGTATCTTTTAAAATTTGAAAAACTAAATTAGCATCTTTCAACTTTTCCCTAGTTATGTTATTTGATAAAGTATCTATTAATTCCTGTGTAGTTTCTACTCCTAAATCAGACATTAACAATTTCTCTTCAATTTCTTTAAAAAGAGAACTATTTAATTCTTTTTTAAAAAATAAATTTTTTAATTTAACACCAAAACTAACCTTAGTTTTTATTAATTTTTTTGCTAAAATTGAAAAAAAACTATTTTTTTTTAGCAAAACATCAGAATTATTTTTTTCTTTTGGATTTTCTAAAAAATTATTTTGATCAAATAATTCTAAATTCTTGCTCACATTAGATACACTATTTATAATTTTATTTTCTTTTGCATTATGATAAATATTATCATTTTGAGAAACCATAATACATTTAGTATCAGATTCATTATTTTTGACATATACATTTTTTTTCTTATTACATTTACACGAGTGATCAGATATAATCTTATGCTTGTTTTTAATTGCATCGTTATTATCTTTTTTATTTGATTTGTTTTTATGTATATGAAACCAAGAAAAAAATTTATTCTTAAACATTTGATAAATATCCTCATATTAATATAACTAATAATTTTAATAAAAGTAAACATAATTAAGTTTTAAAAACTTAATAAAAACTATAAATAAAATTTAGGTAAAATATGCAATACAAAATAAAAAAAAATAATAAATTCACTAATAAAAAACAAAATTTAATTCGCATAATTGGAGGAAAATACAAAAAATCTCCAATATCCGTGCTGAACATACACGAACTTCGACCAACAAGCAATTATATGCGAGAAACACTTTTTAATTGGATTAGCAAAGAAAAAATAAAAACTTCACATTGTCTAGATTGTTTTTCTGGTAGTGGAGCATTAGGATTAGAAGCTGTTTCACGTCATGCATTATCTTCAACATGTATTGAAATACACAAACAAGCCGTATATTTGTTAAAAAACACACTCACAAAACTAAAAATAGATAACGTAAATGTTGTTCATGCTGATACTATAACATGGTTAAAAAAACCACAAAAATCTTATGACTTAATATTTTTAGATCCTCCTTTTAATACAACATTACTTTCAAAAACAATTATTCTTCTAACAAAACATCATTGGATTAAAAAAAATGCATTAATCTATATAGAACGTGAAAAAACATCAAAAAAATTATATATACCCAATAATTGGATTCTCAAAAAAAAAAAAAAAAAAAAATTTAAATTAATTTTAATACCACAACTCATCAATAAATCTTTCGAATCATCACTTAATCTTCCAGTCCGTTGCATTGCAATTCGCAATCGATTATTATTAATCATATTCAACTTATAATCCTATGAATAAATTATATTTAATATTTTATATATAACCCAAAAATTGTATTATAAAAAAAAAAAAAAAAAAAAAAAATGTTAATTACTTTTTATATTTAAACATTCATAAGTCATAATTATATTAACTTTTATAATATTTTAAAAACTAAACATTCTCAATAAAAAAATAAAAATTTCTACAAATTTAAAAAAATTGAATGCATATTTAACATATATACTAATAATGCTAAATGTTATTACTAATCTATTCCTAATTATAATATTTGTAAATAAAAATATTCTTAAGAGAAAATATGATAAACAACATAAAATTTTTAAAGCGTTTAAAATGTTTAATTCCTAAACATGTAAAACCAAAATTTCGTAATGAAAAAGATCTTTTAATCTGGAATCAAGAACAAGGAAAATTATCATCTCAAGCGATTTTAAAGAAAAATCGAGAAACAAAAATTCAAAAAATTTTAGGTAGATCAGGAATACGAGAATTATATATAAATTGCTCATTTGAAAACTATCGCGTAGAACATGAAGGACATAAAAAAGCAGTAATAGCATCAAAAAAATATGCAGAAGAATTCAATACCAATCTAGCAAGTTTTATATTTTCTGGAAAACCAGGAACCGGAAAAAATCATCTTGCATCAGCAATAGGTAACTATTTAATTTTGAATGGAAAAAGTGTTATAATTATTACAGTAGCAGACTTAATGTCAAACTTAAAAGGAACATTTAGCGGAAATAGCAATATGACTGAAGAAAAACTACTAAACAATCTAAGTAATGTAGATTTATTAATGATTGATGAAATTGGTATGCAAATAGAATCTCGATACGAAAAAGTTATCATTAATCAAATTGTAGATAGAAGATCATCTTCCAAACGTTCTACTGGAATGCTATCTAATTTAGATTATAAAAGTCTAAAATTTTTATTAGGAGAACGAGTTATGGATAGAATGAAAATAGGAAAAAGCCTATGGTTAACATTTAATTGGAATAGTTATAGAACAAAAATATAACACGTAAATACATATAAATAATATTTAAATCTTATATTTTGAAATATTTATTTATTTCATTTTTGAAACGTATTGATTCGTACGAGTATCCACCTTAATAATTTGACCTACTCGGACAAACGTTGGAACTTTTATAGTAATACCTGTTTTTAACAATGCTAATTTATTACTTGAATTAACAGTATTATATTTAAAATTAGAAGTAGTATTAACAACTTCTACTTCAATAAAATTATTAGAATACACGACTGATATTGGAATATTATTCCATAAAGTAATTATATAATCATTTTGGGGTAATAACCAAGAAAGAACATGAACAATAACATTTTTTTCTACAAAAATTTGTTCAAAATTCTTCTTATTTATAAAAACCCAACTTGATCCATCTGTAAAAATATAAGATGCTATAACTTCCAACACATCAGCCGATTTAAAAACATCCATAGATCTACATGTTTTTTCAATTAACTTTTGATTTAATAAATTTTTAAATTTTATACGAAAAAACTCTTGTCCTTTACCAGGTTTAATAAATTCATTAGAAATCACTATATAAGGTTCAAAATTATAAATTACTTTCAAGCCGATTTTTAACTGATTACTATGATACATTCCCATATTAATTTACCTATTTTAGTACAATTTATCATAAAATTATGTTCTATCTTTATACTTAAAGTATAAAAAATTTATAAAAATATTATAAAAAATATCAACTCATATCTAAATAAGTCTAAAATATTTATATAATAATTATATAACTAAAATTTAAAGTTAAGAACAATCAAAAATTTACTTTAAATAAAATAAATAAAAAAATATAAATAATACTCTAATATTTAATAACCACAAACTAAAATATTTCTCTCCAAATTGTTAAGGAGAGAAATATTAAGAAACTATCAAAAAATAAAACCTACATCATTCCACCCATACCACCCATTCCACCAGCAGCTGGTGAACCGTTACCACTACCTAAATCTGATTTTTCTTCCTTAGGTAAATCAGTCACCATACATTCTGTTGTTATCATCAATCCAGCCACAGATGATGCATATTGTAATGCTGAACGAGTAACTTTTGTTGGATCTAGAATTCCAAAACTAATCATATCACCATATTCATCTGTAGCAGCATTATATCCATAATTACCTTTTCCATCTTTAACATTATTTGTAACTACAGATGGTTCTTCACCTGAATTCGAAACAATTTGACGTAAAGGTGCTTCCATAGCACGAAGAGCTACTCTAATTCCCATATTTTGATCTTCATTTTGACCTTCTATATCAGAAATTTTAGCAGCCACTCTCACTAATGCAACACCTCCTCCAGGAACTACTCCTTCTTCTACAGCAGCTCTAGTTGCATGCAAAGCATCTTCAACTCGAGCTTTTTTTTCTTTCATTTCTACTTCTGTAGCTGCACCAACTTTTAGAACAGCAACTCCACCAGATAATTTAGCTAAACGTTCATTTAATTTTTCTTTATCATAGTCTGAAGTTGCTTCTTGAATTTGTTGGCGAATTTGATTAATTCTACTTCTAATACTATGTTTATCTCCAATACCACCAATAATAGTAGTAGTATCTTTATTAATCACTACCCTTTTCGCTTGACCTAGATCTTCTAATGTTGATTTTTCTAATTCCATTGCTAACTCTTCAGATATTACTGTTCCAGAAGTAAGTATAGCAATATCTTGTAACATAGATTTTCTTCGATCACCAAAACCAGGAGCTTTAACTGCAGAAACTTTAACTATACCTCGCATAGAGTTAACTACTAAAGTAGCTAATGCTTCGCCTTCTAAATCTTCAGAAATAATTAACAAAGGTTTGCCAGACTTTGCAACTGCTTCTAAAACAGGTAACAATTCTCTAACATTTGATATCTTTTTATCTGCCATTAAAATATAAGGATTTTCTAATTCAACAATACCTGTCTCTGGCTTATTAATAAAATAAGGAGATAAATAGCCACGATCGAATTGCATTCCTTTTACTACTTCTAATTCATCTTGTAAACCAGTACCTTCTTCAACAGTAATTACCCCATCTTTACCAACTTTTTCCATTGCATCAGCTATTAAGGAACCTACCTTTTCATCTGCATTAGCAGAAATAGTACCTACTTGTGTAATAGCTTTAGAATCAGAACATGGAACAGACATAACTCTTAATTCTTCTACTGCTGAAATAACAGCTTTATCTATACCTCTTTTTAAATCCATAGGATTCATTCCAGCGGCAACGGCCTTTAAACCTTCATTTACAATAGCTTGAGCTAACAAAGTAGCAGTTGTAGTTCCATCCCCTGCAGCATCATTAGCTTTAGAAGCTACTTCCTTTACCATTTGAGCACCCATATTCTCAAATTTATCTTCTAATTCTATTTCTCGTGCAACAGAAACTCCATCTTTAGTAATACTAGGAGCACCAAAAGATTTATCTAAAACTACGTTTCTACCTTTTGGTCCTAAAGTTACTTTTACTGCATCGGCTAATACATTAACACCCCGAAGCATTTTAACACGAGCTTCATTTCCAAATTTTACATCTTTAGCTGCCATTGAATTTTTTCCTTAAACTTAAATATAGTTTATTTAGTAAATAAAATTACTCTTCAACAATTGCTAATATGTCACTTTCAGTTAAAATTAATAATTCTTCATTATCTATTTTTTCTATTTTAGCACCATAACCTTCATTAAAAATTACAGTGTCTCCAACTTTAACATCTAATGATTTTATATTACCATTATCTAAAATACGACCGTTTCCCACAGCAGTTACCGTACCACGAGTAGATTTTCCCGCAGCCGAACCTGTTAATACTATACCACCTGCCGATCTTGATTCTACTTCTTTTCTTTTAACAATAACACGATCATGTAATGGACGAATTTTCATTCTACACATCCCCTAGTGAAACAATCACTTTTACTCTATAAATTGTAATTATTAATTTATCTATCTATTTTAAGATATAGGGATTATTATTAAAACTTTCAAGTCTAAAAAAAAAATTTTTTTAGTATTTTATAACTTTTAAATAAAAATTTTTTATCAATCAAAAAATAAACTCATATATATATTTTATTTTGCATCAATAAAACTATTGATAAATATAAAAAAATATTGACAACATCTAATTATTAATGATTAAATAGAAAATACATTTTTGCCTGGATAGCTCAGTTGGTAGAGCAGAGGACTGAAAATCCTCGTGTCGGTGGTTCAATTCCACCTTCAGGCAAAAAATTTTATTTAAAAATTCTTCAATATTTTTTGTGTAAAAGTTTTTTTTAAATAAAATGCCCTAGGGTTAATCTTCTTTAATTGGCCTCTGTGATCTATATATTTTGAAACATAAAAATTATTTTTGCACTTTTTTTTAACTTGAAGAAATTGCCCATCTCGTGATGATATTTTATTTATTTTCCCAACAGAAATTAAATCCATAAAAAAATTCCAATCTTCTTCTAAAACACTTAATTGAGATTTTTTCATTGTCCAAATAAAAGCTTTTCCAATAACCTTATTAAAAAATGAAGTTTTTAAACTCCCATAAATAGGAATCCATAATATTTTTTTAACTTTATTATAAATATAAGAATTTTTCCACGTATATTCTATTCCATTATCCATCAATGGCGCATTACAAATAAAAGTAGATTCTAAAGGAATATTAAATTTACTTACCGGTATAGATTTTAATTCTATTTCTAAATTTGGAAAATCAATACATTTTTTATTTCTTACTTTACTAGAAACACCTAAAATATATTCCAATAATTTTCCAATAAATCCCTTATTATAAACCAAATTTTTTGAAACAGTCATATCCAACGCAATAAAAATTTCTTTTATAGTATATCTATATATTGCCTTAGCACGCATTAACAAATCTTGTTCACAAAAAATACACATTTTATTGAAAAACTAATTTAATCCAATCCTTATTTTAAAATTAATAACTTATTTTCCTATACAAAATTTAGAAAATATATCGGATAATAATTGATCTGAAGTATTTTTTCCAGTAATTTCACCTAAATAATTCTGACACAAACGTAAATCTTCAGCTAATAACTCAAAATTACACATTTCAATCCAAGTCTTTTTCCCCTCAATCATTTTATCTAATATTAAAAATAATATATTAAGATGACGACGACGAGCTAATATTACACCTTCTGAACTGTCTACCGTATCGTTTAGTTTTTTTGTACTAACATATAAATGTTGACGTAATTCTTCAATACCTAATCCTGTTTTAGATGATACAGATAAAATTTTGTATTTAGAATTTTTAATACTAGAAATTGATTTAAATTCATTTAAATCTAATTTACTAAAAACAATAGTAATATGAGAAATATTAGATACAGAATTAATAAAAGTATTATAACTTTTACATTGATCAAAATCACTTAATGATCCATCAATAACAAATAATATATGTTCAGCCGAATAAATTTCCTTCCAAGCACGCTCAATTCCTATTTTTTCCACAAAATCTTTTGTGGAACGCAAACCGGCAGTATCTATTAAAATAAACAATATACCATTAATAATTATATTTTCATAAATAACATCTCGTGTAGTTCCAGGAACATGAGTGACTATAGCACGATCATTAAAAGATAATGCATTTAATAAACTAGACTTTCCAGAATTTGGATCTCCTGATATGACTACTCTTATTCCTTCCCTTATAACATTACCTTTTACAGCAATATTTTGTATATCTTTAATATTATTAATAATTTTATTTATTTCATAATCAATCTTATTCTTTTCATAATTAAAATTAATATCTTCTTCTGAAAAATTAATTTGAGTTTCTATCTTTGTTCGAAGATTAACAAATTTTTTTACCAAATCATTAATATAAACAGAAAACATACCTTGTAAAGATCTTAATGAAGCTCTAACAGCTTGTTCAGAAGTAGCATTAATTAGATCTGATACAGATTCAGCTTGCACTAAATCAATTTTTCCGTTTAAAAAAGCACGTTCAGAAAATTCACCTGGATTTGCTAAACGAATTCCAGATATAGATAATATAGTAGAAATAATTAAATCAATAATAACTGGATTTCCATGTCCTTGAAGTTCCAAAACATCTTCACCTGTAAATGAATAAGGTTTTGGAAACCACAAAGAAATTCCTTGATCTATAATTTTTCCAAAAATATCGAAAAATGATAAATAACAAGCTTTTCGAACAGGAAGTTTATTTTTTTTTAATACTATTAAAATAACTTTATAAACTAGTTTTCCAGAAATTCTTATAATTCCAACACTGCTTCTTCCTTCAGGAGTAATTCTCGATACAATTGTATCATTAAAAATATTCATATATTAATAATTAACCTTTTATCTAAACTTTGATATAAATAATAAGATATCAGTTTTGTAATAATATTTTCTCTATTATTTATTCATTATCTATAAATAAAAAATCTTTTAACATAAAAAAAATAAGATTATTTATAATTAATTCATTGTTTAAATTTATTTAAGTTTCTAATAATTAATTTCTGCTGAATGATTGTTATTAAATTACTAATTACATAATATAATACTAATCCAGATGGAAACCACAAAAAAAATACTGTAAAAAATATAGGCATATAGTTCATAATATTTTTTTGGAGAGGATCAGATATGTTATTTGGAGTAATACGTTGAATAAAAAACATGGTTAAACCCATTAATACGGGTAAAATATAATATGGATCTTGATCAGAAAGATCTTTAATCCAAAATATAAACGGAGAATGACGCAACTCTACAGAACCAATTAACATATAATATAATGCTAAAAAAATTGGCATTTGTATAATTAAAGGTAAACAACCTCCTAATGGATTAACATTTTTTTTCTTATACAACAAAACTATTTCTTCACTTAATTTTCGCTTATTATTTTTAAATTTCTCTTTAATAAAATTAATTTTAGGTTGCAAATCACGTAATTTAATCATAGTTTTAAACTGAAATTTTGTTAAAGGAAAAGTCAAACCTCTAATAATGAACGTAATTAAAATTATAGAAATACCCCAATTACCAAAAATACTATATAAAAATTTTAAAAGTTTGAATAAAGGTTGAGATAAAAACCATAACCATCCATAATCAACAGTTAAATCTAAATGCGGTGCAATATTAGCCATTACATCTTGAATTTCAGGTCCAACCCACAATTTTGAACTAAGAATAACTTTACTATGTGGAGAAATATTTATTAAATTCGAATAATAACCAATTTCAGCTATATCATTGTTTAAATTATTTGTATATAAAGTGTTAAAATGAGTATTATCAGGAATCCATGCTGTAACAAAATATTTTTGCAACATAGCTATCCATCCACTATGTGTAACAACTATTTTTTCTTGTGGTTTGTTAATAATAGAATCGAATGAACATTTAACATATTTGTTATTATCCGAAGAATATGCTGCTCCCCGAAAAGTCTGTGACGAAAAATTAATTTTATAAGTTGTAGGTGTTTTAGGATAATTTAATGTTTGTTTTAATTTTCCATACATAGATAATTCTAAATTTTTATTCGTGATATTATCGATTTCATACTTTACTATAATATCATACTGACCAGGTTTCAATATGAATATTTTTTTATAAATCACTCCGTTAGAAGAAACAAATGTTAATGGAATTTTAATCTCTTTTTTATTATGAGACAGTTCATAATACTTATTATCAGAAATATACAATGGCCGAATATTATTATCTAATTTTTCCAATCCGTTTTTTCCTACCAATCCACTTTGCACTTGATATAAAAAATCTTTTTTAGTATTTAGCAACACTAACGGTTCAGAAGAATTTAATTTACTTTTAAAATTTAATAATTCAGCTTTTTCTATATCACCTCCATGTAAATTAATTTCAATTTTTAAAACATCAGTTTTTACCAAAATATTTGATTTTGAATTTTTAAAACTATAATTATTAATTAAATTAGAATTGTTAAGAAATGATACTGTTTTATTCACATGCAAATAAATATCTTTTTGTTTCCATGTTTCCCATAATAAAAACGAAATAAAAAAAAATAAAACAACAAAAAAATTTCTCCAGACATACATATTTAATATTCTCTTATATCTTTAATTCATTTAAATATATTATCCAAATCAAAAAATGAAAAGGACAAAATTTCAATATCTGGTTTACTATTAAACATAATTTTTATATCAATTTTAAATAACATAAAAAATTTATTGTATAATATTAATATGTAGAATAAAACGAAAATAGAAAAATAAAATATTAATACAAAATGAATAAAATTTTATTAAAATTAAAAACAAAATTATTGATAATAATAAGACCATAAATTTTCTAATTTTCTTACTAACAACTTAAAATTCATTTTTAAAAAATTAAATTTTGTTATAACTACAAAGTCTGAATTAATCAACCGATATTGAATAGTTCTGAATATTTCTCGAATTACACGTTTTATCTTATTACGTTGATATGAATATTTAATCTGTTTTTTAGAAATACTTATTCCTAAACGCGAATATGACAACGAATTCATTCTTGCTAAAATAATTATTTCACTACACTTTATTACATTAGGATTTTTAAACACATATTTAAAATCATAATTAGTAAGTAATCTACTTTTTTTTTTAAAACAAAAATTTAACACATCTAATATTCCAAAATTTTGTTCTTAATCAGAAGAAACAGTTAATTTTAATCTTAATTTAGAACGTCGTCGAGATAAAATATGACGACCATTCTTTGTTCTCATTCTTGCTCTAAATCCATGAGATCTATTTCTTTTTAATATAGAAGGTTGAAAAGTTCTCTTCATTTTTTTAAATCCTAATAACCTCTAAAAATAAAATATTAATTAATAAACTTAATATGAAATAATTAAAAATAAAATTTTTGATCAAAAGATATATAAATGTTCTAAGTTAAATGATTTTATCCTAACAAAACCAATTTATAAAATAAATATCGATTTCATGATTTATAAATAACTCATTAAAAAATTTGAATAAAAAATTTTTAAATAAGTTAATCCTATTCATCATTTAACATCAAAAATATTATTTATAATGTAAACAAAAACGTCAAATCAAAAAATAACTATTTATTGAAAGATTTAATACACAATAAAAACAATATTAAAAAAATCTCTAAAAAATAATAAGTATAAATTTACCTAATAAATTTTACTAAAATTAAATAAAAATAACTATATTGAAATTTTAGTAAATTACTAAATAATATTTGTTAATATAAAAAGCATTAGTAATACTAACATATTTTTTTTAAAAAATAATTTTAAACAAAAATAATTTTTAAAAAATAGTAAAAATATATAAAACACTTAATACCGACATAACAACAAACATAAATCATTAAAAATTTATAAATATCAACTAAACAAATCTAACTACAAAATTAAACATATAACACTGCTAAAAATCTAAAAACTATTTTGTATTGTTATTTTTGTTTAAAAAAACTTAATATACATTCAGTATATAAAACTTTACAAGAACTATTTTATTTACAAAAAAAATCCATTACAATAATATAAATTTTAAAAAAGTCTTTAAATATTATTTTTCTCTATCAACTACATCCACCATAAAAATATTATTTTTAATTAATTGTTTAAAATAAAATAATACAAACAATAATATTAAAAAAACCAATTAATAAAAATTTTTCGATTTTAAATATAAATCTAATAATTAAAATTAAATTATCATAATATAAAGATACAAAAAAAAATAAAAATTTTTAAATATAACAAAAAATAATTTCTAAAAATCACTTAAAATGTTATTATCATAAATTTATGAAATTTATAATACTAAACAAATATTTTATTGAAGCACTGAAAAGAGTTAATAATTTATTAACTCGAAATAATACACACCCTATACTTGAAAATGTTCTATTAGAAACAAATCACAATACATTATTTTTAACATCAACGAATACAGAAATAGAAATAAAAATCAGCATTTCAAAAAATATCTCTATATTAACACCAGGAAATATAACAATTTCAGGAAAAAAAATACTAGATATTTGTAAAAGTTTATCCAAAAAATGTAATTTATACGTTGAACTTATTAATGAAAAATTACAAATCCTTATAAATACCAGTCGATATATACTGACAACATTACCACCAATAAATTTTCCAAACTTAAAAATATCCGAACATCAAATAACTCTTTCAATACCTCAAAAAATTTTTCAAGAAATTCTACATTCAACATACTTTTCTATGGCTATTCAAGATGTAAGATATTTTTTAAATGGATTATTACTTGAAATAAAAAATCAAAACTTATATGCTGTAGCTACAGATGGTTATAGAATAGCTATATGTAAAACTCCAATAAAAAAATTTATTAACAAAGATACTTTTTCAATAATATTACCTAGAAAAGGAACGTTAGAACTTATTAAATTATTAAAAAATTATTCTAGCGAAAACATAATAATAAAAATAAGTAATAACTATTTTCAATTAAAAATAAATAATCTAATTTTTACCAGTAAGATCATTATAGAAAAATTTCCAAATTACACTTCAATTATACTCACTGAACCTAAGAAAAAAATAATTTTAAATTCGATTTTGTTCAAAGAAGCATTATCCAGAGTAGCTATTCTATCCAACGAAAAATTTAAAGGAGTAAATATATATAATAATAACTACAATGAATTAATCATTACAACAAGAAACCAGCATGATGAAGAAGCATTTGAAATACTAAATACAATCCATGCTGATATAAAAATAAAAATATCAATAAATGCTTTTTATATAATAGATGTTTTAAATATTATAAAAGAAAACGAAGTGCTGTTATTAATAAATGAATCTACAGGAAGTATACAAATTCAAACTAACAACAATAATTCTATATCTCAATCAATTTATATTATAATGCCACTACAACTATAAAATCTATATTTGTAAAGATTACTCTATATTTTTAAAACAAAAATTTATATACGAAATTAAAAATATAAAAAAATTACTATAAAATAAATTTATATTTTTCATCACATTAAATTTCATACTAGGAAAAATATGCCACAATCTTATGATTCATCAAGTATCAAAATATTAAAAGGTTTAGATGCAGTAAAAAAACGTCCCGGAATGTACATTGGAAATACAGATGATGGAACTGGCTTACATCACATGGTGTTTGAAGTAATTGATAATTCTATTGATGAAGCTTTAGCAGGATTTTGTAAAAATATTACAGTAGTAATATATGAAGATAACTCGATTTCTATACAAGATGATGGAAGAGGAATTCCAACAGATATTCACGATGAAGAAGGAATTTCAGCTGCGGAAGTTATTATGACAATATTACATGCAGGCGGAAAATTCGACAATATTTCTTATAAAGTATCAGGTGGTTTACATGGGGTTGGGATATCAGTTGTAAATGCGTTATCAAAAAAATTAGAGTTATTTATATACCGTAACAAAAAAATATATTACCAATGTTATAAAGATGGAAAACCTAATAACAAACTATCTATTATAGGTAAAACAAAAATTACAGGAACAAAAATAAGACTTTGGCCTAATCTTAAAATTTTTACTAATATTACAAAATTTAATTGGGACGTTTTATATAAACGATTACAAGAATTATCTTTTCTAAATTCAAAAATTTCTATTCATCTATACGACATAAAAAAAAATATTCAAAAACATTTTTATCAACAAGGAGGTTTAATTGAATTTATTACATTTTTAAATAAAAAAAAAAAACATATACATTCTAAAATATTTTATTTTCGTTCTCAAAAAAACAACATTGATGTAGAAATATCCATGCAATGGAATGAAGGATTTAAAGAAAACATACATTGTTATACTAATAATATTCCACAACAAGATGGAGGAACCCATTTATCTGGTTTTCGTTCAGCATTAACAAGAACTATAAATAATTATCTTGACAAAGAAGGATATACTAAAAAAAACAAAATAAATATCATAGGAGATGATACAAGAGAAGGTTTAACTGCTATTATATCTATAAAACTAGAAGATCCAAAATTCTCATCTCAAACTAAAAACAAATTAATTTCATCAAACGTAAAACAAACTATAGAATCACTAGTACATGAATTTTTAATGGAATTTTTACTAGAAAATCCACAAGAAACAAAAAACATTGTTTCTAAAATCATTGAATCTTCAAAAATAAGGCTGGCTGCTAGACGAACAAGAGAATTAATAAGAAAAAAAGGAACTCTAGATTTAATTGGACTACCTGGAAAACTATCTGATTGTCAAGAAAAAGATCCAAAATTATCAGAAATTTATTTAGTAGAAGGAGATTCAGCAGGGGGATCAGCAAAACAAGCACGAAATCGAAAAAATCAAGCAATTCTACCTCTAAAAGGAAAAATATTAAACGTAGAAAAAGCAAAATATGAAAAAATGCTTTCTTCACAAGAAGTAACAGCATTGATTACAGCGCTCGGATGTGGAATAGGAAAAAATGAATATAATCCTGATAAACTACGTTATCACAGAATTATTATCATGACAGATGCTGACATTGATGGTTCACATATTCGAACTCTTCTTTTGACTTTTTTTTATCGATACATGCCAGAAATTATTAACAGAGGATATTTATACATAGCACAACCACCATTATATAAAATCACACAAGAAAAAACAGTAAAATACATTAAAGATGAAAATTCAATAAATAATTATAAATTAAATATTTCATTAAAAAACGTTTATTTAAAAAGTAAGAGTATTAACAAAACAATAAGCTCACAATATAATCTTAAAAAAATAATTTTAGAATATTATTCTATTCAAAAAATATTTTTATCACTTAAAAAAATTTTTCCATTAAAAATCCTTCAAGAATTACTATATCATCCTAAACTAAGTAATTTAAATGAAAAAAAACACGTGAAAAATTGGATTAATCACTTCTCTTTAGAATTACAAAAAAAATCTAATATAAATTATAGCTATTCATCAAATATTGAATGTGATTCTACTAAAAAAATTTTTGAACCATCATTAATCATGATAAAAAATGGACAAAAAAATAAATATAAATTTAAAACTATTTTTATCAATAGTAATGAATATCACAAAATATGTGATTTCAGTATAAAACTACAAAAAATGATCAAACAAAAAATATATATTGAAAAAAATAAAAAAACATACCCTATCACTAATTTTAAAAATAGTTTAAAACTACTAATACAAGATTCTTTAAAAAACACATCCATTCAAAGATATAAAGGTTTAGGTGAAATGAATCCAGAACAATTATGGAAAACAACTATGAATCCAAAAACTAGAAGAATGTTAAAAGTTTCAGTTGATAAAAATTTTCACCCGACTGATAAACTATTCAATACACTTATGGGAGATGCTGTTGAACCAAGAAAACTATTTATAGAACTACATGCACTCAAAGCTAATAACATTGATATATAAAATTACTAAAAATAATATTATATAAAAAATAATAATTTTTTATATAAAAAAGCATGCGACAGAAATATCAATAATATCGACTATTCTCTGCCGCTTTAAACTAATATAACACAATTTAAAATCCCAAAAAATTATTTATTACCTATCTTTTAAAATTACATTATTTTTACTATTCATCATAGCAATTACACGTAGTTTAGCCAATTCGCAAGACAAATCTTTCATTATTGTTTTTCGATGGCTAAAAGTGTTATTTTTGATCTTATTTTCTATACTTTTTTTCATTTTTAAAATTTCATCAATATTTAAATCTATTCCTAAGATAGCTATATCAGCTAAAATACTAATTCTTATAGGTTGTACTTCTATAATACCTCCTGAAATATAAAAAAAATGTTGATTATCATTCTTATCTAAGATAAATAACATTCCAGGATTAAGTAAAGATAGTAATTGAGAATGCTTAGGATAAATTCCCAATTCACCTTTTGATCCTGACACCTGAATTTTTTTTATTAATCCAGAAAAAATATTTTTTTCAACACTTACAACATCTAACAAACATACTGTATCATAATTCATATTATAATTTCTTTGATTTATTAATAACTTCATTTATAGATCCAGTCATATAAAAAAATTGTTCTGGTATATGATCTAAATCACCTTCAATAATTTTTTTAAAACCATCAATAGTATCTGAC
The DNA here is from genome assembly GCA_039829965.1 of Buchnera aphidicola (Chaetogeoica yunlongensis). Taxonomy (NCBI): domain Bacteria; kingdom Pseudomonadati; phylum Pseudomonadota; class Gammaproteobacteria; order Enterobacterales; family Erwiniaceae; genus Buchnera; species Buchnera aphidicola. The sequence continues at coordinate 8,186 of CP139909.1, read as the reverse complement.
AGTTTTACATATTTTCCTAAAAATCCAGTAAAAATTTCTGCTACAAAAAAAGGTTGAGATAAAAATTTTTGTATTTTTCTTGCTCTAGATACTAATAATTTATCATCTTCAGACAATTCATCCATACCTAATATAGCAATAATATCTTTTAATTCCTCATATCTCTGTAAAATAGAACGAACTTTAGATGCGATATCATAATGTAATTGACCTATAATACGAGGATCAAGCTGACGACTTGTAGAATTTAACGGATCAATAGCAGGATAAATACCTAATGAAGCAATCTGACGACTTAATGTAATAGTTGAATCTAAATGAACAAAAGTAGTAGCAGGAGAAGGATCAGTTAAATCGTCAGCAGGAACATAAATAGCTTGTACGGAAGTAATTGAACCTGTTTTAGTAGATGTAATACGTTCTTGCAATATACCCATTTCTTCAGATAAAGTAGGTTGATAACCTACAGCGGAAGGAATTCTTCCTAACAATGCAGATACTTCTGTACCAGCTAACGTATAACGATATATATTGTCAATAAATAATAAAACATCTTTTCCTTCATCTCGAAATTTTTCAGCAAGCGTCAAACCAGTAAACGCAACACGTAATCTATTACCTGGAGGTTCATTCATTTGACCATAAACCAATGCAACCTTATCTAAAACAGACGAAACACGCATTTCATTATAAAAATCACTACCTTCTCTAGTACGTTCACCTACTCCAGTAAATACCGAATATCCCGAATGTTCTACAGCTATATTTCTAATTAATTCCATCATATTAACTGTTTTACCAACACCTGCACCACCAAACAAACCAATTTTTCCTCCTTTCGAAAATGGACAAATTAAATCAATAACTTTAATACCAGTTTCTAATACCGTGTAAGAATTTACTAACTCATCATACTTTGGTGATGAACGATGAATTTCCCAATATTCAGGATCAGTACCATCACTATTTTTCAATTCTCCTTTCATATCTATAGGTTGACCTAATACATTTATGATTCTTCCTAATGTAGCTGTTCCTACTGGAACTCTTATTTTATGCCCTAAATCTACAACAGATATACCTCTTTTTAATCCATTAGAAGAACCCATAACAATAGTTCTAACTACGCCTGATCCTAATTGCTGTTGAACTTCTAATATTAAAATAGAACCTTTATTTTCAATCTTTAATGCACTAAATATTTTAGGAACTGATTCTTGAGGAAATTCAACATCAACTACAGCTCCAATAATTTGAACTATTTTCCCAATAACCATTTAAAACCTCTGAAAATTGCTACTGAATTAGTTTAAAGAAACTGCAGAAGCTCCTGAAACAATTTCAATTAATTCTTGAGTAATACTAGATTGACGTTCTTTATTATAATACATTTCTAATCCCTTTATTAAATCAGTGCTATTATCTGTTGCTTTTTTCATTGCCAACATACGAGCAGCCTGCTCACAAAGTAAATTTTCTAAAACAGATTGATAAATTTTAAATTTAATATAACGATTTAAAACAGTATCCAACAATAATTTAGAATTAGATTCATAAATATAATCCCATATTTGTTTTTTTTTATTTTTATTTAAATCTAATTTATGAATAGGTAACAATTGAGTAATTATAGGAGTGTAACAAATAGTGTTATTAAATTTATTATAGACAAGAAATACTTTATCTATTTTTTTAGATAAATATTGTTCTAAAACTTCATCAATCATTTCTACCAAATCTAATAGTTCAAAATTCTCTTTTAAATTAATAATACTATGTAATACATTGTATTCAAGAGATTTAAAAAACATTAATCCTTTTAAACCTATAATAAAAAAATAACTAGATATATTTTTATTATTTTTTTTTTTAACATTTCTAATACATTCTTAAATAAAAAAGTATTTAAATTACTACATAAACCCCTATCGGTAGAAACAACAATAAAACCCACTTTATTTTTAAATTCTCTGTTTAAATAAGCATGATTATATTCTAAACTTCCTAACTGTATATTAGAAATAATATTTTGTATTACCTTAAAATATGAAAGACTAGTATTAATTCGTTCTCTCATTTTTTTCATTTTTACAATTGAGACCATTTCCATAGCTTTTGTTATTTTTTTAGTGCTATGAACACTATGAATTTTTTTTTTTATTTCTTTAATACTGGTCATAGATAAGCTTCTCCTAAAAGCCTATTATATTTTATATTACCAAGATTTAACTAACTTAAATTCTTTAATAATGCTTACTAATTTTTGGTTAACTATAGAATCAAATCTTCCAAAATGATTAATTTCAGAAAATAATTCACTATAATTTTCATTAAAGAAAATTATTAAAAGTTTTTCAAAATTACTAATTTTTTCTATAGGAATATCCATCAAAAAATTATTTTCAGCAGCAACTAATATAATCACCTGTTCAGATATAGACATAGGTTGATATTGTTTTTGTTTTAATATTTCAATTAATTTTTTTCCATGAATCAATTGATTACGAGTTACTACATCCAATTCTGAAGAAAACTGAGAAAAAGAAACTAACTCTTGATATTGTGCTAATGAAGTCCTAATACCAGAAGATAATTTACGAATAATTTGACATTGAGCTGCTCCTCCTACACGAGAAACTGAAATACCTGGATTAATTGCTGGTCTAATACCAGAATTAAATAAACTAGATTCTAAAAATATTTGACCATCTGTTATAGAAATAACATTAGTCGGTATAAAAGAAGATACATCTCCATTCTGTGTTTCGATAATAGGTAATGCGGTTAAAGAACCAGTAATATTTTTATCTTTATTTTCATTACAAGAAAAATTTTTTAAATAATTAAAATTTACTTTACAAGCTCGTTCTAGTAATCTGGAATGCAAATAAAAAATATCTCCTGGAAATGCTTCCCTACCCGGCGGACGCCTTAATAACAAAGAAATTTGCCTATATGCGATAGCATGTTTAGACAAATCATCATATATTATTAATGCGTCTTCTCCTTTATCACGAAAATATTCTCCTAAAGAACATCCAGAATATGGAGCTAGATACTGTAAAGATGCAGACTCAGAAGCTGCAGCTACAACTATAATAGTATTATTTAATACATAATTATCTTCTAATTGTTTAACTAAATTGACTATGGTAGAAAGTTTTTGTCCAATAGCTACATATATGCATTTTACATTAGAATTTTTCTGATTAATAATAGTATCTATAGCTAAAGAAGTTTTTCCTGTTTGACGATCTCCAATAATTAATTCACGTTGTCCTTTACCAATTGGAACCATGACATCAACAGACTTATATCCAGTTTGTAATGGCTCATTAATTTCATACCTATCAATTACTCCTGGTGCGTTTCTTTCTATAGGTGAATATTTTTCCTCATATATTCGTCCTTTTCCATCTATTGGCATACCCAACGAATTCACTACTCTACCTAAAAACTTAGAACCTACAGGTATTTCAAAAACACGACCTGTACATTTTACTAAATCACCTTCAACAATATCTTGATATTCTCCTATAACTATTGCTCCAACTATATTTTTTTCCAAATTTAATGCAATTGCATATTTACCATTAGATAACAATAACATTTCTCCCTGCATAACATCTGATAATCCATAAATTTGTATAATACCATCACTAACCGAAATTACCTTTCCTTCATTATACATAGAACTAACAATATTAAACTGAGCAATCCTTTTACTTATTAGTTCACAAATTTCATTCGAATTTAATTGCATATTATATTTATCTTTTAATTTTTTAAAAATTCTAAAAGTTGCCTTAGTCTAAAATCAACTGATGCATTAATTATCTTATCGTTAATACGTATAATCAAACCATCTATCATTGACTTTTCTATATTATATTTAATATCAATTTTTTTCTGTTTAAATTTTTTTTGTAACATTATTTTAATATGATTTGATTGCATCTCATTTAATGAATATGCTGAAAAAACATTAGCAATAATTTTTTTTTCATGAGCTTGACAGAGTTTTATAAACTCTTGTAATATCATTTCTAATATCATTAAACGTTGGTTTTCAGAAATAATTTTAATAAAATTTTTTTCATATTTATTTATTTTACCATAAAAACTACTAATCAAAAAAGATGAGAATTGTTTTGAAGTATGAAACTGAGCAAGTATATTCCTAACGTTTTTATGATTTAATATTTTTACCATAAAATGCAATGTTGTTTTCCAAGAATCTAACGAATGAAGATTATCTATAGCACATTTATAAATAGCCTTAGCATATAATTGAGCTATATCATACGTTTTTAACATTAAATTATTCCTAAATTTTTTCTATCAACGAACTAATTGTATCATTTTTTTTAACTTCATGAATAGAACAATCTATTATTTTTCTTGAAATATCTATAGCTATTTGACTCACTCTTTGACGTAATTCATCACGTACTTTCTGATATTCTAATTCTATATCTTTATACGCTTGATCTAAAATTATTTTTTTTTCTATTTCTGCATTCAAACGCGCTTTATCTAAAATTTTTATTTTTTCTTGTACAGCTAAGTCAATTATATTAGAAGCTTCTTGCTTCAAAAGTTTAATTTCAGATTCTACTTTTTTTTTATAATTTTTTATCTCTTCTTTTGATTGTTGAACAAAAAATAATTCATCTTGAATTTCTTTCTGTCTAATCTCTATTTTAGAAATTATTGTAGGCCAAATATACTTCATACAAAAAAATATGAATAAAATAAAAGATAACGCTTGACCAATAATTGTTGCATTAAAATCCATATTATTTTACCTTATATCAAAAATTAAAGTAATATATCTTTACGTTATTCAAGATATAACGTAAAGATTTTTTATAAATATATTAATGATAATTAGTTTAAAATTTAAATATAAAAAAATAAACATATTTTATGTAACTGAAAATAACATATATAAACCTAATCCTACAGCAATCATAGGAATTGCATCAACTAAACCCATAATTACAAAAAATTGTGTTCTCAATAAAGGTACTAAATCAGGTTGTCTAGATATACCTTCCATAAATTTACTTCCTAAAATACCAATACCTATTGCTGCGCCAATAGCTGCTAAACCTACAATCAACGCCACTGAAATATATAACATATCTATATTTACATTATCCATGTTTATCCTCTTTTTAAATTATTAAAATAACTTTTTTTATTTAATTTCATTAGTGTTTTTCAAAAGCTATAGATAAATATACAGTTGTTAACACCATAAAAATAAAAGCTTGAAGCGAAATTACTAAAATATGAAAAATTGCCCATGGCACACTCAATATCCATTGTAACCACCATGGTAATAATCCTGCAATTAATATAAAAATCATTTCACCAGCATACATATTTCCAAATAATCTTAATCCTAAAGAAATTGGTTTCGACAATAAATTAATACTTTCTAATATAAAATTTAAAATAAAAAAAACAGGATGTTTAAATGGATAAATAAAAAAACACTTTATAAATCCTTTAATACCGTTTATTTTTATACTATAAAAAATGATTAATATAAATACAACTAGAGCCATAGAAGCAGTAATATTAATATCAGATGTCGGAACTGCACGAATTGAAATTTTAGATCCAAAAAAGCATTCCAAAATAAATGGAATAAAATCAATAGGAATCAAATCCATTAAATTCATTAAAAAAATCCAAGAAAAAATAGTTAATGACAAAGGAGCAATTAACTTATTATTTCCATGGTAAATACCTTTAATATTATGATTAATAAAATTCATTAATAATTCAGTAAAAATTTGTATTTTACTAGGTTTATAAATAGTAAAATTTTTTGATATTTGAAAAAAAAAAGTTAAAAAAACAATTCCTAATAATAATGAAAAAAACATTGAATCAAAATTAATTATCCAAAAGTTTTGAAAATTGTTTCCAGTACAATCGAGAAAACTAAAATTATTCAAATTAAATTTCAAATGACACAAGTGATGATTAATATAACTTGGCAAATTAAAGTTATTCTTTAAATCCATCTTAATTTTATCCTTTTTAATATTAGATAGTAATTATTTATTATAAAAAATAATACATTTAAAAATGTAATAAATAAAGAAACAAAATAACATTTAAAGTTAAATAAAAAAGTTATAAAACATATTTATAAGAATAAAAAAATAATTTTTAAACATAAAAAAATCTTTAAACGTTAATTTTATTAACATATTAATAATATTAAAATACAATAAATGATATGTTTAATATTTATCTAAAAATTAAAATTTTTAATATTTTATAAAATTACAACAAAGATGATATTTTCTTTAAATGTATTAACAAAAGAGAAATAGCAGCAGGTGTAATTCCAGAAATACGAGATGCTTGTCCAACTGAATGAGGTTTATAAAAATTCAATTTTGAAATAACTTCATTAGATAATCCTTTTACATTTTTATAATCATTAATCTTTAATAAAAAAGTACGCTCATTATTTAATTGACGTTGCACTTCTTTTTTTTGTCGAACAATATAGCCATGATATTTTTCTTGAATTTCTATTTGTTCAGAAGCCTCTGAATCTTGTATTCCTGGACCAAAATATTCAAAAGAAACAAGTTTAGAATAATTAATTTCCGATCTCTTTAACAAATTTTTAGCTGTAAATTCAGAATTTATTTTAATTCCAAAAAAATTATTCAATGTATTGATTTGATATAGTTTAGATTTAATTGGTAAATTGTTTAAACGACAAGATTCATTTTTTATATTTAGCAATTTTTGATTGTAACGATTCCATCTTAAATCATCAATCAAACCAAAATTTTTTGCAATATTTGTTAATCTTAAATCTGCATTATCTTCTCGCAATATTAATCGATACTCTGCCCTAGCTGTAAACATTCGATAAGGTTCATTTGTTCCTTTAATACATAAATCATCAATTAAAACACCTAAATAAGCTTGATTTCTATTTGGATACCAACCTTTTTTCTCAAATGCATATAATGCAGCATTAATACCTGCTAATATACCTTGAGCAGCCGCCTCTTCATAACCTGTTGTTCCATTAATTTGTCCAGCAAAAAATAATCCGGAAATGAATTTACATTCTAGGGTCAGTTTTAAAGAACGAGGATCACAATAATCATATTCAACAGCATAACCAGGTTGAATAATTTTAGCTTTTTCTAATCCTTCTATAGAATTAACAAATTTTAATTGAATATCTTCAGGTAAACTTGTTGAAATTCCATTTGGATATATTTCAATATCATATAACCCAGACGGTTCTAAAAATACCTGATGTGATGTACGATCAGAAAAACGAATGATTTTATCTTCGATAGATGGACAATAACGAGGACCAATTCCCTTTATTAAACCCGAATAAATAGGACTTTTACTAATATTTTTATAAATAATTTCGTGTGTTTTTTCATTAGTTGAAGTTATATAACACGGTATTTGTCGGGGATGTTCTTTTTGGGTACACGTAAAAGAAAAAACTGGTATAGGATTATCACTATACTGAGCTTTTAATTTTGAAAAATCAATAGTATTTTTGTCTAATCGAGGAGGTGTTCCAGTTTTTAATCTATTAATATTAATCGGTAAATCTCTAAGACGATTTGATAATTTAATAGAAGAATGATCACCAATACGTCCTCCTGAAAAAATTTTGTTTCCTATATAAATTTTGCCATCTAAAAAAGTACCTACTGTTAGTACAACAGATCTAGAAAAAAATTTATTTTTTTTTTTGTTATAACACCTATAACTTTGTATTTTTTTACAATAATATCACAAACATCTTCTTGTAAAACTAATAATTTTTTTTGTAATAAAAGTGTTTTTTTTATCATTTGACTATATAATTTTCTATCTGCTTGTGCTCTAGTAGAACGTACAGCAAATCCTTTACTAGAATTTAGTACTTTAAACTGAATTCCTGATTTATCAATAGCTTTTGCCATAACTCCACCTAAAGCATCAATTTCTTTTACTAAATGACTTTTACCTATTCCTCCAATTGAAGGATTACAAGATAAAGCGCCAATAGTATTTATGTTTTGAGTCAGCAATAAAGTTTTTCTTCCCATTCGAGAAGAAGCTAAAGCTGCTTCTGTGCCAGAATGTCCTCCACCAACTATAATAACATCAAAATTATATATAGATGACAT